>NZ_JAKEVN010000080.1:0-19950 GCF_022398505.1 Pseudoalteromonas sp. Isolate3
GACAATCAGCGCCCATATCGCGCTAAGAACATTTTCACGGTTTCACTAATCACTTTACTATCAGAGTCGCCAGCTTGACGTTCAAAGCCATACAGCAATGGATAAAAAATTAAGGACTTTAATTGATATACAAATTGTTTTGCAGCGAACTCAACATCATCAATACTTAAAGCCTGCGCTTGGTTTCCTGCTTCTAAAAACGACACAAGATCTTGCATGCAGCCCATGTTGTTACTAGCTAATGATTTAGCTAAATCAGGCTGTTTTAACATTTGCATGAAGGCTACTTTCGCCACTTTTAAAAACTCTTCAGAGGTTAGTAGCGCTACTTCTTGCTCGGCAATACAGGTTAACTGCTCTGCTATTGGCAAAGAAGCATCAAACACAACAGCTTGCTCTTGGCGTACTTTTTCAAACATAAACACAAGAATAGCCTGGAACAACACATCTTTATTTTCAAAGTGGTTATATACCGTACGCTTAGAGGCGCCCGCCAAGCTTGCAACCTGATCCATACTTGTATTCTCAACACCCTGCTGAAAAAATAATGTCTCTGCTGCATTCAAAATATCTAATCGCTTTCTCTGTGATAGTTTCATGTGCCCCTCCAATCAAGTTACTAGTGTACCGTAAAAACAAAAAATGCACTAGACAGTTTACTTTTACAACAAGCCACAAAAAACTACACAGGACATTTACTTATAATAAAAATTGAGATTTTCAAAAATGGTTAGCAATCGCCACTCTATCTTGATATAACCCAATTAACCCCTCAACAAAAAGCATACCAAGCGCAAGTATCATTCAGTACCCAGTCGTTGCCGAGGTTTTAGAACTCAAGATACCAAGATTAATAACACTTAATCGTTCACTTGATAGAGTAATACCAATTCGCTCATTAAGTGGTCTATTTTGAGGCAATAAACCCTCGTTGATAACAAGCCAAAAATTTCGTTATTTAGTTGTGATCGACAATTGCTCCTGCATGCTACCTTCTGCATCCATGCCGTCGTAAATAAGAAATTTTAACGCAGGTAGCGACAGGTTTAATCCCTCAAAATGATTAAGTATTATTGCGGACTGGTATAAAAGTGCATTATTACCCTTTCATCCTGAATAATTAGTTATTTGCAGACTCTTTCTGGACAGCCCCCCTTCTCGTCCCATATAGTGAAACCTTGTGCAATCAACCAGAAAAACTATGACAACTCACCTTAAATATGCAAGCTTGGCACTTGCAGTTGGTTTATTCGGCTGCTCTGAGCAACCAATATCTAGCGCTAATAAGCCAAGTGCTGAAAACCATGAAGCCGTTAACATTGCCAATGTGCGCTCACATATTAAAACACTTGCCTCTGATGAATTCTTAGGCCGTGGCCCTTTGACTGAAGGAGAAACGCTGACCATTAACTATTTAGCTGACGAGTATAAAAAACTCGGCTTAACAGGTAGTTATAATGGCGAGTTTTTACAGCCAGTTACTATGGCAAAACTCACCCCAGATCAAAACATGACCCTAAAAGTGGGTGATTTAAGCTTTAATGCTGGCAGTGATTTTACCGCCCGCACTCAGCAAATTAACCCTGAGATTAATATTGATGGTTCTGATGTTGTGTTTGTTGGCTATGGCATTAATGCACCAGAATATAACTGGGATGATTTTGCTGATATTGATGTCAAAGGCAAAACCATTATCGTACTTGTTAATGATCCAGGTTTTGCGACCCAAGACGAAGCACTTTTCACAGGTAATGCCATGACCTACTACGGCCGTTGGACTTACAAATATGAAGAAGGTGCACGACAAGGCGCAAAAGCGGTATTCATCGTTCACGAAACAGCTCCTGCGGCTTACCCTTGGAGCGTAGTTGAAAGCTCAAACACTGGCAGTAAATATACCTTAATCGACCAAGAGAAAAATGTTTCCGACATTCCTGTTATGGGTTGGATTGATGAGCAAGCTGCAAATGAAATCTTTGCTCAAGCCGGCCTTGATTATCAAACTGAAAAAGCCAATGCATTAAAAGCAGATTTTAAACCCGTAGATTTAAACGCTAAGGCAGAGCTGACACTGCAAAGTGATATCTCTCAAGCTCAGTCGCATAACGTTGTTGCAACCCTAAAAGGCAGCGAAACTCCTGATGAGTACATTGTAATTGGCGCACACTGGGACCACTTTGGTACGAAGCAAACTGATGACGGCGTAAAAATCTATAATGGTGCTGTAGATAATGCATCAGGTAGTGCAGCAACAGTGGAAATAGCCCGAATTCTTACCGAAATGCATAAGAACAAGCCATTCAAGCGCTCTATTATCTTTGCCAACTTTACGGCTGAAGAAACGGGGCTTATTGGTTCTCAGCAATTTGCGACTGGCGAAATTGTACCAACCAAACAAATGGTCGCGTTGCTTAATATTGATGGTATGAACGTGCTAGACGGCGTTGACTACATATTGCAATACGGTAAAGGTATGTCTGAGATGGAAGACTACCTTGCAGATGCCGCTAAAGCACAAGGTCGTCATGTAAAAATGGACCCTCGTCCTCAAAATGGTTTGTTCTTCCGCTCTGATCACTTCTCTCTAGCTAAACAAGGCGTTCCAAGCTTACTATTTATGAGCCTAGGCGATACAGATCCTGATTATATTGCTCATAAATATCATAAAGAAGCTGACGACTATTCAGCCGAGTGGTCTATGGGTGGTGTTGAGCAAGATATTGAACTGATCGTTGATATTGCAGCCAAGCTTGCTAATAACGGTGATTGGCCAAAATGGAAAGCCGAGTCTGACTTCAAAGCTCGCCGCTTACAAGACAAGCAATAGCCTTCGCTTAGATATAAAAAACCGAGCTATTAGCTCGGTTTTTTATTGATTAGTATTACTCACTTATCTTAGCTTTTAATGACTGTGCTTCTTCTTGCACTTCATCAGGGCCATTCGCTATCACATCTTCAATAGCTTGCAGTGCTGCATCAAAGTCGTCTATTTCGATATATGCCCTTGCTAGGTCCAGTTTAGCTGAGTAACCACCACTTTCGGCATCAACATCAGTTGGATTATCACCTGCAAGTAAGTCATTAAAATCACTCAATCCTACATCCATATCAACCTCGTCATAAGGTTCATGGTCTAGAGCTTCATCATCACTTTGTTCAAGTAATGAATCAATATCTACAAACTCATCAGCTGTAGCTTGTTGCGCTTGTTCATCTTGATCCTCTAAGGCCGCTACTGCAGGTTCAACTGTCTGTTGACTTTCACTCTGTAAGTCTTCATTTAATAGGGCATTAAAATCAACATCAAATTCACTGGCATCAGCAATATCAGCTTCATCTGGCTCTGCTAATTCATTTAACAGCGCATCAAAGTCTGTTTGAGTGAGATCAGCCATAAAATCATCATCGATTTCATCATCTGACAGCTCACTTAAATCAGCCTCGTCAGCTAAATTAGACTCGATATCAGCTAATGTTTGCTCAGCTTCTGCAGCATCATCAAGTTCAATATCGTCTAATTCGAATTCAGGGAAATCCTCTAATTCGTCTTGGCTTTCAGCAACCTCATCATCAATTGGCTCTTCGCTAGTTAACTCTGTTGTGCCTTCATTTTCTGATTGTTCCGGCAAGTCGCCCTCAGAATCAAGAACATCATCTTCTGTGAATTCATTATCAAGCAAGATGTCATCATCAAAATCATCGTCTAACTGACCAAGCTCATTACCCGTTGCTAATGAGTTAGCAAGGTCTTGCTCTGCCTGACTTAACTGTAATGGCTCATCTTCGTCTAACTGATTAGAAGTGTCTTCATCAGATTCATCTAATTCAAAACCTGCTTCATCTAGCTCAAGTTCTGGATACTCTTCCAACTCTTGGCTAGGAGTCACCGTATCTTGCTGTAATGGCTCTTCATCGGCAGTTAAATCAAATTCATCGGTTAGGTCTTCATCTGCAAGTGGATCATCGCCTAAATCAATTTCAACTTCTTCAATGTCTTGCTCTGGTTCATCTATTGACCAATCTGGTGCTTCGACATAATCATCTTCTTCACCAATTTCATTTAATAACTCATCAACGCTTTTCAGTGATGAATCATCAAATTCATCTAGACTATCATCTTCATCTAATAGCTCATCGCTATCTTCATTAAACTCTTGATTTAACGCCTCATCAATATCAACTTCGTCACTATCATCCGCGTCATCAACCAACTCAGAGGCAATCGATTCAACATTCAGGTCATCAACAGCTTGATCTGCATCGGCTAAATCTTCTAGCGACTCTTGTAGATTCTCATCATGCTCTGCACTGTCACTCTGTTCATGGCTTAAATCTGAGATCTGCGCTTCGGTGTCTTGCTTCAGCTCATTTGTTTGCTGAATAAGCTCTTCTAGCTCATCATCAACGTCAGAGTCCTGCTCATCACTGCTCTCTTCATCAAGCAAAGAGTCGATATCTGCTACATCTAGTTCATCATCTTGCGCAGCATTGTCATCAATATCTGAATCACTATCATCTGTTAACTCAGGTTCTTCTGACTCTGCATCAACTTCATCGAGTAATGAGTCGATGTCATCAGTATCAAACTCATCGCTTAAATCATCTGAAATAGGCTCTTCGGTAGGCTCTTCAGCGGATTCTTGTTCTGGCTCTTGTGCTTCATCTAATAATGAATCAATGTCGTCAACATCAAGAGCATCATCAAGCTCGTTTTCATCGATTAAATCGTCTGCACTAGGTTCTTCGATTAGCTCTTCAACAAGCTCTGCTTCAGGTTCTTGCTCTTCTTGTGCCTCATCTAATAATGAATCAATGTCGTCAACATCAAGAGCATCATCAAGCTCGTTTTCATCGATTAAATCGTCTGCACTAGGTTCTTCCGTTAGCTCTTCAACAAGCTCTGCTTCAGGTTCTTGCTCTTCTTGTGGCTCTAGATCGTCTTGTGCTTCATCTAATAACGCGTCAATATCGTCAACATCAAGAGCATCATCAAGCTCATTTTCATCGATTAAATCGTCTGCACTAGGTTCTTCGATTAGCTCTTCAACAAGCTCTGCTTCAGGTTCTTGCTCTTCTTGTGGCTCTAGATCGTCTTGTGCTTCATCTAATAACGAGTCAATATCGTCAACATCAAGAGCATCATCAAGCTCGTCTTCATCGATTAAATCATCTGTACTAGGTTCTTCGGTTAGCTCTTCAACAAGCTCTGCTTCAGGTTCTTGCTCTTCTTGTGGCTCTGGATCGTCTTGTGCTTCATCTAATAACGAGTCAATGTCATCAACATCCAGTGCATCATCAAGGTCATCGTTTTCTAATGCATCATTCGCTTCAGCTATTGGCTCTTCTGTTTGCGCTTCATCAATTAAGCTGTCGATATCAAGGTCATCTTCATCAATGAGTTCATCTGCACTTGCCTCTTCGACAGGCGCTTGTTCTTGATGAACTTCATCTAATAGCGAGTCAATGTCATCAACATCCAGTGCATCATCAAGGTCACCGTTTTCTAATGCATCATTCGCTTCAGCTATTGGCTCTTCTGTTTGCGCTTCATCAATTAAGCTGTCGATATCAAGATCATCTTCATCAATGAGTTCATCGGCACTTGTCTCTTCGACAGGCGCTTGTTCCTCTTGAACTTCATCTAATAGCGAGTCAATGTCATCAACATCCAGTGCATCATCAAGATCATCGTTTTCTAATGCATCATTCGCTTCAGCTGTTGGTTCTTCTGTTTGCGCTTCATCAATTAGGCTGTCGATATCAAGATCGTCTTCATCAATGAGTTCATCGGCACTTGTCTCTTCGACAGGAGCTTGTTCCTCTTGAACTTCATCTAATAGCGAGTCAATGTCATCAACATCCAGCGCATCATCAAGATCGTCGTTTTCTATTGCATCATTCGCTTCGGCTGCTGGCTCTTCTGTTTGCGCTTCATCAATTAGGCTGTCGATATCGAAATCATCTTCATCAATAAGTTCTGCTTCAACGTTAGTTGTTGCGGCATCATTATTTTCATCTAGTAAATCATCAATTTCGTCTAGGTTTACTTCTTGATTAGAATCTGTGTTATTTTGCTCATCAATTAAGCTATCAATGTCAAAATCATCTTCAGCGTCATCTTCTGCGAGCTCTTCACTAAGCGCTGCCATTTCATCATTCGCGTTATCTAACGAGTCATCTTCATCAGTATCAAATAAGTCGTCAATATCGTCAGCACTTAAAATATCACCAGATGAATCAGCTTGAGGCTGCCCACTATCAAGATCAATTTCATCACCCAAACTGTCGTCATCGGTTTGATCGAAATCTTGCTGCAAAAATGCATCTAAATCATCATCGTCAGCATTACTTGAAGACTCATCATTAAACTCGATGTCATCACTTAATAGCCCTTCTAGCTCATCTTGATTTAGAACACTGTCGTCTTCATCAAAGCTATCATCAATGCTGTCGTCAAAAATGATGTCATCATCTGGCAACATGTCTTGGTCTAAGTCATCATCTAAACGAACACTCAAGTCGTCATTTTCTTCAACCGGATCTGGAACTAGTGGATCATTTTCTACTATCGACTCTAACTCATCATCAGGATTATAACTTGGACTTTGTGGTAAAAATTCATCGTCGTCACTGGCATCAGTGTCATCACTAGAGTTGTTACGTTTTTTCAAAAACATCACAACGGCAGCAATGATTAGCAATGCAGGAATAAACATTAATGCACCGAGAACAAATGGGTTACTCAGTAAATCCGAAAAGTTGAACCCACTGTCCTCTTCAATCTTTTTTGCTTTTTGCTGCTCTATGATTTCATTTTGTTTAGTGATCAGTTCTTTCAGCTGCTTTTGAATTTCACTGTCTTGACCAAGTTGATCTCGAACGGTTTCAAGCTCTTTAGAGATACCTGTAAGTTGTTTTTTGAGCTTATTGTTCTCTGCTAAGATTTCTTCAACATTTTCAACCGACGATTTAAACTGCTTTTGTAACTCGACAAGCTGCGTGCCCTGTTCTGTTTTAATGGTGTTGATTTCTTGCTTAAGCTCTTGCTTTGCTTCGTCTACATCAACTTTACGGGCTTGGGTGACTTTCTTTTGTGATTCATTGATTTCAGCGGTAGTCAAAGTACCGTTTTTCTTCTTTTCCCATAGTTCATCATCTTGTTCAGAACGCGCTTTTGCTAGCGTCGGATTGACCGCACGCATTTCAGCAATAGTTGGGATTTTTAGATATGCGCCATCACGCATATGATTAAGGTTTTGGTCTAAAAATGATGATGGGTTTTTGTCATACAAAGCTTGCATGACCTGATAAATACTTACAGAGTTGTCAGGGCGAATTTTAGCGGCAATGCGCCATAATGTATCGGTCGGTTTAATTGGACCAATAGAGCGCCCCTGCGCACCGTAATCGACACCTTTAGGGCCTTTAAGTGTGGTGCCTTCATCAGAGTATGTCGGTGTTACCACCAATGCAGACGCTAATATGAAGAGTGTTGCTAAACCGCGCATGCTGATCCTTTATGTTTTAAATGTTAACACAGCAACCTTAGTTGCTTAAACATCAAGTAATTCTTGCAGAATTGATTCTTAATTATGTTTTCTTGCAAGCTCTATTCCAGCTGCAAACTATAACTTAGTTGCCTTGCAATATCTATTGCAACACCTTGATAGTAAATAGCTTAAATAATAGCGGCTGAGAGGCTTTTTTATTGTTATCGTTAAGTTTATACGCTTTTACAACGTATGCGGCAATAATTTGGCAGTGAATTCACAAAAAAAGCGGCAAATTGCCGCTTTTTCTCAAATTTAGCTCAGCCTAAATCATCAGTTTACAAGTAATTTGCGATTAGCTCTTCAGCAATCTGCACACTATTTGTTGCTGCACCTTTGCGCGTGTTATCACTAACAACCCACATATTTAAACCATGTGGATGCGAAATATCAGCACGTAAACGACCCACGTAAACCGTGTCATTACCACTGGCGTCTGACACCGCTGTTGGATAATCGGCTAAGTCTTCAATAAACTCTACACCTGGTGTATCGTTTAATAGCTGCTTAACATGTTCAATATCTACTGGCATACGCGTTTCAATATTAATCGCTTCACTGTGACCAAAGAACACGGGTACACGAACACAAGTAGGGTTAACCACAACACTGTTATCACCTAAGATTTTTTGTGTTTCGTTGACCATTTTCATTTCTTCGCGGGTATAACCGTTATCTTCAAAACTGTCGATTTGTGGGATCACGTTAAAGGCGATTTGTTTAGGGAAAACGGCATTATCCATTGGGCGTGCATTCATTAAGTTCGCTGTTTGTTTAGCTAGTTCATCAACCGCTTCTTTGCCCGCACCTGATACTGCTTGATAAGTTGATACGTTAATGCGGTCAATACCATAAGCGTCATAAATAGGCTTTAACGCCACCAACATTTGAATAGTTGAGCAGTTAGGGTTTGCAATGATGTTGCGGTTTCTGAAATCCGCTAAGCTTGATGCATTCACTTCGGGAATAATTAATGGTACGTCAAAGTCATTACGAAAGTGTGATGTATTATCAATCACCACACAGCCTGCGTCTGCCGCAATGGGTGCGTATTTTTCAGAGACACTACCGCCTGCTGAAAATAAACCAATGTGAGCTTGGCTAAAATCAAACTCTTCAACATCGATTACTTCAAGGCTTTCACCGCGAAATTGAATTTCTTCACCGGCACTACGGCTACTTGCGAGTAAAAATAATTGGTCTACCGGAAACTTACGATCTTCCAAAGTTTCGATAATTTGACGACCCACTAAACCTGTGGCACCTAATACGGCTACATTAAATTTTTGCGACATGTGTTTTCCTCTTTTGAATAAAGCAAATGACTTTATTCGTTAATTCTAAATCCCAGTGCAGCTAATGCGCCTTCACATGCACTGTTAGCAGCCACCGACAAAGTACTAAACTCTCGTCGTGGCGGGTAATTCTTACGCAAACTATCAAAGCCTTCGCTTGCTAATTTACTTCGTAAAATGCCATCGTCACGACGTACATCATAAATTAAGTGCACCAAGCGGCCGATATCGTCTTGGTTAAAGGTTTCACCTAATGTGACAGAATGACTAATTGGCTCTGGTAAAAAGTCGTCCAGAGATTTAAGTGCTGCGATACCTTCAAGCTCACATACTTTCTGATACAGCATTTGTGTACCGCGGGCCTTACCTTCGAGTGTATGCCCTGCAATATGCACGCTGGCATAACGCACATAATCAAGCAGAGGAGTCAGTATATTGGGTTCGTTTTCCCAAACATCAAGCACGCAATCTAATTTTGCGCCTTGTTTAAACAGTGCTAGCAATGCTTTGTTATCAATCACATCACCACGGCTTGCATTGATAATAGTCATTCCAGGCTTAAGTGCCTTTAAGCGCGTTTCGTCTAGCATGTGCAAGGTTTTATGTGGCCCTTGCTTAACCAGCGGCACATGAAAAGTTACGATATCAGCTTGAGCTAATAATGCGTCTAACTCAATATGCTCTGCCAACTCACCGGCTTCATGTTTTGGTGGATCGCATAGCAGCACATTCATACCAAGCAGGCTTAGCTTATCACGTAAACAGCTGCCTATGCTGCCAACGCCAACTATACCTATAGTTTTACCTTGTAATGAGCTGGAATTTTCTTGGCTCAAAGAATATAAACTGCTAATAACATATTCAGCGACTGCAACTGCATTACAACCTGGTGCACTACTAAATGCTATATTTCGCTCAGCGAGTAGTTCAGTATCAATGTGATCAACACCTATAGTTGCTGTGCCCACAAATTTTAATTTATCTGCTTGAGTTAATAAGCTTTTATCTACATTCGTAACAGAGCGGGTTAACAAAATATCGACCCCGACAAGCTGCTCTGGCTGTAGACTACGACCATCAAATCGCTCAACATCACCAAAATCGGCAAAGTACTGCTCAACCAATGGCATATTTTGATCTGCAAGAATTTTCATTTGTGTGTCCGAAAGGCAGAAAGTGGCGCTATTGTAGCGAATTTATCAGTATTCGGATAGGTAACAACTAAGACGATTTTGGGGTTATTTATGTGAAAAAGCCGAGCAATTGCTCGGCTTTAAGCAAATACTGGAGAGGTTTAACCTTTATATTTGCTCATTACTAGTGTGGCGTTAGTGCCACCGAAACCAAAGCTGTTAGACATTACATTGTTAAGTTCAACGTCTTTACGCTCAGTTACGATATTTAGACCTGCAGCTTGCTCATCTAGTTCATCAATGTTGATAGATGGAGCAACAAAGTTATGCTCAAGCATTAATAACGAGAAGATTGCTTCGTGAACACCTGCTGCACCTAAAGCGTGACCTGTCATCGCTTTGGTTGCACTGATCATTGGTGAATTACCACCAAATACTTCTTGAATAGCACCAAGCTCTTTAACGTCGCCAACAGGTGTTGAAGTACCGTGGGTATTTAAATAATCAATACCGCCTTCAAGACCTTGCATTGCTTGTTTCATACAACGAACTGCGCCTTCACCTGATGGAGCTACCATATCGTAGCCGTCAGATGTTGCACCGTAGCCTGTGATTTCTGCGTAAATATGCGCGCCACGAGCAAGTGCGTGCTCAAGCTCTTCAACAACAACGATACCGCCACCGCCAGAGATAACAAAACCGTCACGGTTTGCATCGTATGTACGTGATGCTTTCTCTGGTGTTTCATTGTACTTAGTAGACAATGCACCCATTGCATCGAATTCCATAGCGAGTGTCCAGTGAAGCTCTTCACCACCACCTGCAAAAATTACGTCTTGCTTACCTAGTTGAATTTGCTCAACCGCATGACCAATACAGTGTGCTGATGTCGCACACGCAGAACTTATTGAATAGTTAACACCTTTAATTTTGAATGGTGTTGCAAGACACGCTGAAGTCGTACTCGCCATAGTACGCGGTACCATGTATGGACCAACACGTTTTACGCCTTTTTCACGTAAAATATCAGCCGCTTCAACTTGCCATTTAGATGAACCACCACCTGAACCCACTAATAAACCAGTGCGCTCGTTTGAAACTTGCTCTTCACTAAGGCCTGCATCTGCAATTGCTTGAGACATTGAAATATAAGCGTATGCAGCAGCATCGCCCATAAAACGCATTGCTTTACGATCAACAAACTCTTTAACATCAATATCGATTTTGCCAGATACATTACTACGTAGGTTGTAGTCAGCAAATTCTTGGTTGAACGCAATACCACTACGGCCTTGTTTTAATGATTCTAATACTTCTTCTTTGTTGTTACCGATGCTTGAAACAACACCGATGCCCGTAATAACGGCTCTTCTCATGGGTAATTACCTTAGCTCTATACTAAATTGTGTTCTATTTTACGCTGAAATTACTTTCGAAGTGGTCAGCTTTCTAGCGTACACATGTACTCTGAATGTCTAGCTTATAAATAACGCCAGACTATTTCAAAGAAAACACGTAAAATAATGAAAAAAGTTTGTAGTTAATTAGTTAAACCATGATCAAAAACGCACATATTCATTTTAATCACCTTGGTACCCCTGTCGCCGATCAGTTTGACGATGTTTATTTCTCTAATGACGATGGCTTAGCCGAATCACATTATGTGTTCTATCAACAAAACCATATCCCGCAACGATTACAAAATCATGACCGTAACCACTTTACGATTGCTGAAACAGGCTTTGGTACGGGGCTTAACTTTTTAAATACTTGGCAACACTTTGCTGCTTACCTTGATAGGCAGCATGCAGAGCTAGAAGTTCAAAATCAACACGACCTTAGTGGTAAAAAAGCTGACAAAAAAAGTGTTAACCGCCTGCACTTTATCTCTTTTGAAAAGTTTCCTATTAAGCGTGATGATCTCGCCCAAGCACTCAAAGCCTGGCCTAATTTAAATGAATATAGTGAGCAACTGATTGCTCAATACCCTATTAATCTGGCAGGTTGTCATCGCCTTGAATTTGCAGGCGGCAAACTAATACTCGATCTTTATTTTGGTGACGTGCAAGACAGTATTGATACCATGGGCTACCCAAGCGAAGGGGTTGTTGATGCGTGGTATTTAGATGGCTTTGCACCAAGTAAAAACCCAGATATGTGGCAGCAAAGCTTATTCAACAAGATGCGAGCTATCTCAAGAGCAAACGCCACACTCGCCACTTTCACGGCCGCAGGCTTTGTAAGAAGAGGACTCATCGAAGCGGGCTTTAGCATGAGTAAAGCAAAAGGCTATGGCAAAAAGCGCGAAATGCTGATTGGCGAGCTCACCGAACCTAATGAGCAACAATCAGGGCCTGCGTATTTTGCTCATCAGCAAAGTGAACTGAGTAATGTAGCTGTTATCGGCGGCGGTATTGCCAGTGGCAGTGTACTGTATTCGCTGGCAAAAAGAGGCCTAAAAGCCACGCTTTTTTGCCAAGATGAAGCGCTTGCCATGGGCGCTTCACATAATGTGCAAGGAGCTGTTTATCCGCATCTACAAGCGAAGAATTCACCGCACAGTGAAATGTTTGCCCATAGCTTTTTATATGCGATGCGTCTTTACCAGCAATTACTTGATGATGGTTTTGACTACCCTCACCAGTGGTGTGGTGTATTGCAACATGCAGTTAAACAAGGTCTAGCAGATAAACATCAAAACCTTGCTGATAAAGAGCTTTGGCCAGCTGAATTAATGCGTAATGTAAGCGCTGAAGAAGGTGACGAAATTGCCGGCGTGGATACGGGTTATTCAGGTGTATTCTTTGCAAAAGGCGGCTGGGTAAATCCACCAGCTCTGGTTAAAGCACTATTTAATGCCGCAAACTCTTTAAGTGCGACTACCTATAATAAAATGGACAGTCACTTTAATTGCCATATTGAAAAGTTAGAAAAAACCGCTGATGGCTGGTTATTACACACTAAAGAGCAAACATTCGGACCATTTAGCGATGTAATTAACTGTGCTGGTGAACACAGCGATCAGTTCAGTCAAACTCGCGCTCTGCCCGTTGTGGGTGTGCGCGGCCAAGTCTCGCATGTGCAAGCAAGCGAGCAGTCAAAACGCCTAAAGACCGTGCTTTGCCATAAGGGCTATTTTACTCCTGAATATCAGGGTCATCATTGTATGGGCGCGACCTTTGAAAAAAACTCAAAAAGCCGTGAAGTTAAAGAGCAAGACAACCACACCAATCGCGAACAACTATTAAGTTTTTACACAGACAGCGAGTTTGCAACGACCTTAGGTGAGATAACAGCGGCAAAAGCAGCAGTAAGATGCACCTTCATCGACCATCTACCCATGGCTGGTGAGTGGGCTGAACAAAGTGATTATGTAAGCGCGTTTGCTAATCTTCGCTTAGGTAAGCGATATCAGTACCAAACTTTAACGAAACCTCTGCAAGGCTTGCATGTACTCACTGGCTTTGGTGCAAGAGGCCTGTGCAGTGCCCCTTTATGTGCAGAGCATTTAATTGCTTGTTTAAACAATGAACCAAGACCATTTAGCGAACGCGTGAGTCAAGCTATTCACCCCGCCCGCTTTATTGTACGCGACCTAATTCGTAATAAAATATAATGATTCGATGGGGCTTTAATTAGCCCCGTTATTTTTCTTGATTACAATTTCGTTTTTAGTTTCCCCTTTAAAAATAAATTCACACCCCAAGGTCTTTACTTACAAAGCAATTAGAAGGAGTTTGATATGAAGACCTTAATCATTGGTGCAACGGGTCAAATAGGTAAAATGACCACCGAAAAAATGCTGGCAAGTGGTCATGACGTGGTGGCTTTGGTTCGAGATAAAAGCAAGCTGAGCACGCTTGAAAGTAGTCATTTAACGATTGTCGAGCAAGACCTCGAAAACGATTTTAGTCGCGCCTTCGAAGGCGTTGAACAAGTTATTTTTAGTGCTGGCTCTGGTGGGTCAACGGGTGCAGATAAAACCTTACTGATTGATTTATGGGCTGCAGTAAAAGCGATTAATTATGGGGTTGATGCCAAAGTTAAGCACTTTATTATAGTCAGTTCAATTGGCGCTGACGCCCCAGATAATATCGAAAGCAGTATAAAACCGTATTTAGTGGCAAAACACATGGCTGATCAACATTTGATCAATAGCGAATTAAACTACAGCATAGTCAGACCCGGCACACTGAAAAATGATGCAGCAACGGGATTATTGACAACTACGCGACCTGCAACCCGCCAAGATGCGGTGATCAACCGTGAAGATGTAGCAGATACCCTGCTATACCTTGCTGAACATACACCGAAAAAACCACAAGTGTTTGAATTATTTAATGGTGATAAGTCAATCGACAGCCTACTGAACGATTGATACCAATTTGTTTAATTAAGTGGTCTATTTTGAGGCAAGAAAACCTTGTTGATAGCAAGGCAAAAATTTCGTTATTTAGTTGTTTAAATCAGAAATTTTTAACGCAGATAGCGACAGGTTTAATCCCTCAAAATGATTAAGTATTATTGCGGATTGGTATGAATACGTATGCATAAGAAATAAGATTGAGAAAGCGCGTAAAGCACTTTAGTTTATTGTTTACATAATAATAACAAAGGTGCTTTATGCGTCATTTTGCTTTTCTTTTTTGCTTTGCTTTTACATCGGCTTGTTATGCCGCACCGGTAAAAGTACAGAGCTACAGTGGCGATACCTCCCTTCCCCACAAATTATTGATCAGCGCCATTGAACGGGCTGGCTTAGATTATGTTCACCCTTACGAAACCAATAAAGATATCTCTAACGCGCGTATCCTAAACGATGTAAAAAACAACCAGCTTGATGTGATGTGGAGCATGACATCAACTCAGTTAGAGCAAGATTATCAGGCCGTTTATATTCCTTTGTTTCGTGGCTTACTTGGCATGCGAGTAGCAATTGTAAAAGCTCAAAACCGCGAGCTGTTTAGCTCGGTAAATAGCTTGCAAGATTTAAAACGCTTCACCGCTGGGCAAGGTAAAACTTGGCCAGATACTAAAATATTAAAAGCGAACCAATTGCCCGTTGTTACCACATTAAAATACCCTAACTTATTCCCTATGCTTGAAGGCGAACGTTTTGATTACTTCCCACGTGGTGTGAATGAGCCTTGGGATGAAATTGCCAACCACTCAGAACTTAACCTTACGGTTGAACCACACTTGGTAATTAAATACACCGCCCCTCTTTACTTTTTCGTCAACAAAAACAATCACACACTACACAAGCAATTAAATGATGCCCTAAAAGAGATGATTGAAGATGGCACATTTAACGCGATGTTTTTGGCAGACAGCCAAGTACAAACTGTTTTATCAAAAGCCAACTTAAGCTCGCGTCGCGTTATTGAGCTAGATAACCCAACGTTATCGTCGAACACACCCAATAAAAATAGCCCTTTGTGGTTTAACCCATTTCAATGAGCGCACAATGAAATCATTAAAATATAAAATGACCTTGGCACTGTCTTTGTGCCTTTTACTTAGCGTGATCTTCGTGATCAGCGCAAACTACCTACTTGCAAAATCGAATCAAACACAACAATGGCAAGAAGACATCACTGCCCTTAATGAGCAAATGCAGGTTATTTTAGCTGAACCGGTATTCTCTTATGACGAGCCGTTAATCAATCAGATTATTAAAGCCTTTTCGCAAAACAAACATGTACATAGCATTTCTGTGACAGATCATCGTAATAAGCCACTTGCCGCTATCACTAAGCAAAGCAATAACGCATCAGTTAGCAAAACTATTGATTTACACTATTTAGATAATTTAATTGGCCATATAAAAATTGGTTACTCACAACAAGCACTGCATAGCACCATTGCTGAGTCGACACGCACCATGTTTATTACCTTACTGGTCTCTTTTATCGCCTTGGGTGCGGTGATTATTTATATCGTGCGACTGTTAGTGATAAAACCTATCGATAGCGTAAACAGCCTTGTTGATGAAATTGTCAAAGGTGAAGGCGACCTTACAAAACGCATTAGCTATCAATCTAGTGATGAAATTGGCTATTTAGTTGATGGTTTCAATCGATTTATAGCGCAGGTGCAAGAAATCATCACTGAGTTAGGCAGCACAGCCAGCGAGCTTGAAATGATTGCCAGCACAGTAAACGAAGCCTCAGTGCGCTCTAAAAACGAAGCCGAGCTTGAATATAACCGCACAGATTCTGCAACCAATGCGCTTAGTCAGTTAAGTGAGGCAACCAAAGAAATTGCCCATGGAGCCAATCAGACTGCGCAGCAAACCACCGACGTACATCGCTTATGCCAGCAGGGCGAACAAAACATGAATGCCAATGGTAACATGGTGGATGAGTTAGCAGCACAGCTCGACCACACATCAAACGTAGTTAAACAACTAAACGCCAGCAGTAATGAAATTAGCCAAGTGCTCGATGTTATAAAAAGTATTGCTGAGCAAACCAATTTATTGGCTCTAAATGCTGCTATTGAAGCGGCTCGTGCTGGTGAATCTGGTCGTGGTTTTGCTGTGGTGGCCGATGAAGTAAGAGCGCTTGCTAGTAAAACCTATGATTCAACGTCTGAGATTGAGTCGATTATTATATCGCTACACAATAATACCTCTGACTGCGTAACAGCAACAGAGCAAAGTAAGTCACTCAGCGATAAAGTGAGCCAAGCGAATCAAAAAAGCCAAGCGGTATTTAAAGATATTGCTAAACAAATCAATACCATTAATCAAATGAACGAGAGCGTTGCAGCAAGTTCTGAAGAGCAAACCAGTGTTACCGCTGATATCTTAAATACCATGCAGCTTATTAACCAAGGCGCTAAGAGCCTATCGCAAGAAGCTCAGCACCTTGATAACACCATAGGCCAACTCAATGAATTAGAACATGGCATCGTTGCCAAACTGGGTTTGTTTAAATATTAAAAGCCATAATCCCCTGCCACGCGAGTTGCAGGGAAAGCACTGTTAACACTAAACGAAAAATCTTTTTAAATTTGTCTGACGAAATGCGGTGCAATAACTTAAGGCCAAGCCAAGTGCCTAATGCACCGCTCATTATCATGAGCATAACCAAAGGCAACCACTGCCAAAATGCAAACCCCACAGCCCCATATAAAATCGCTTTTAAGGTATGTTGCACTGTCATACAGCTTGAAAATGTGGCGGTAAATTTAAGCTTATTATAATTATTTACATATAAGCAGCTGCCAACCAAAGGCCCACTTGCTCCTACAAACATCGAGATAAACGTGGTCCAAAGCCCTGCAAGAACGCGCCATAACTTTGAGGTTTCTCTGAGCTTTGGCGTCACACCCCACAGTAAATAAAGCACAAAGGCAGCGACCACTATTTTCATTAATTCAAGCGGTATTGATGTGACAATCGTTGAGGCAACCAACGCCCCGATGACTCCCCCTAAAGAGAAGTACACAAACATCGACGTATCAATATGTTTAAACGTGAATAAAAAGCGATTTGCGTTCGAGCCTAATTGCACTAAACCATGCACAGGAATAACCAAACTCATAGGTAGTATTGATGCCATGATCACCAGCAGCATTAACCCACCACCTGCACCAAAAGCCGCTGAAATCATTGAAGTAAAGCCCGCAACTACAATGAGCATTATTGTGCTGATCGGACTTAATAAATCTCCACCCAAAAACTGCCAACTGATCAAATCCATTGTTCTGCTTTAAATAATCTGTTTAACCTAAAGCTACCATGACTAATCACTATTAGCGACAAATTGGAAAACCCTTTCGACTAAAAGACCATATCAACCAAAAGAGAAGTGCCCCTAAATTCACGACTGGTCAGACTTGTGGTTTATTTTGTCAAGGCGATGGTATATAACTATGCCCACGACACAATAAAATAAAGGCGTAGCATGACACTGATGAATGTAAGTACACAAGGATCTGTTGCTATTTTAACAATGACAACAGCTGAAAATCGCCACAATCCTGCTTTTGCAGAGGCTTTTTTAACTTGCCTTGACGAAATCGAAAGTAACCCTGAGCACAAAGCACTAGTGATCACTTCAAGCAGCGAAAAATCATGGAGTTTGGGCATAGATACTGATTGGCTTATGCCCGCATTAAAAACACAAAAATTTGCAGAAGTAAGTGGCTTTATGCATTCAATGGATGCTGTATTTAAACGCTTATTACTCTTCCCAATGCCAGTTATTGCAGCGATCAATGGCCACGCTTTTGGTAATGGTGCAATTTTATCGTGCGCTTGTGATTTTAGATTTATGCAAAGCGATCGCGGTTTTTTCTGCTTCCCCGAAGTTGACTTATCAATCCCGTTTTTACCGGGCATGCTCGCCTTTATTAAAAAAGCCATTCCAGACTATCGCTTTAACGAGATGATGCTAACAGGGCGCCGCGTTACCGCAGGCGAACTTGCCACTGATCATGTAATCGAACAAGCCTGCCCAGACAACGAAACTTTATTTAATACCGCCCTCGAATTTGCCAGCCAGTTCGATAAAAAACGTGCTATTTTCGCAGAGCACAAAAAGCGCCTACACAAACATATTATCGACACCATTGATATAGAAAACAAACCGATTATTGATGCTGTTCAGTTGGTTGTTTGAAATAAAAAAAATTATAAATCCATTCCCCTTCAGAGTTTGAATGGGGGTTGCCAAAGACCCTCACCTCTTCTCAATCTTATAATGGATATAAAAATCTAACTTTTCAATGGATTGGATACTTAAAAAACAGAATCAGAAATTTCTGAGTTACATAAATAGTCGTTAATTCTAAACTTCCAATTGAATATACAAACCTTAGCTATCATGAAGTATCGAAGCTGTTAGCTAGTTTCATTTACTCAAGGAGGAGTTATGGCACTTCATATTTTTAACTTTGATGGCACAGGCAATGAGCCAGAAGACATCCTACAAATCGTTAAAAAAGGCAAAAAAGAAGACGATAATATTACCAACATTTTGAAATTTCACTTCATGGCAGGTGGTAATCTTCAGGATGATGAGAATAAAGGTCTATCAATACACAGTAATGTCGATAACTGCTTTTATTACCAAGATTTTGGAACCTATAGCAACTGGTGCTCTTTGTTAATTAATCAGCGGATATCGCCTGAAAAAAAAGGCGATCAAGTTATTATCACTGGTTTTTCAAGAGGAGCAGCCTTAGCCCGCCGTTTTTGCTCAATAATTATTGAAAAATCCCCCTTATTAAATAAACATGCAACACCTTTTATCTATCTCGCAGCATTTGAAATAGTAATTAGCATTGGTTTGCCTAACTTAAGTAAAGCAGAACGCCCTGACTATGAAGTTGTTTTCGAAGATGGGCATACTATTTTAAAAATAATCAAACAAGCTACCAACCTCGTCTGCTTAGATGACAAACGTAAAGCATTACTGGAAACAAACATATTGTGCTAACTATAGAAGACTTAACTGAAGAGTAATTTTAAAGGGTTTAACTAACCTAAAGAATAATAGATTGAATATTCTTTAGGTTAGCGAAAAGTTAAAGTAATTTACTTCAAAAAAAGGAAAACATTTTGCAAAAGGTAATTTTTTTTGCATTTATTTTTGCTTCGGTCATTTTTGGCTATCAAGCCGTATTCATAGAAAGCAGAAATAAAAAAGACCAACAGGTATCTCTCAATATAAGTACGGAGTCAAAAATACCATTAAAAAAAGATTCTATTGGACCAAGGGGATGGACTCCAGCAAGAAAAGATGAAGCAGCTCACCTTATACAAGAGAAAAAGTGTTATACGTCGAAAGAATATAAGACTTTGAAGCATGTAAACGATATAGAAAGTTTTTATACAGATAACTTATTAGACCCTAGCTTTGTAGATCAAGCTTTAACTTTATTAAGTGAAGCTGAATTAGTGAGTTTGATTAATCAAAGTGAATCTCCTGAAGCAATGTATGTATTGGGAATGAATTATAT
>NZ_JAKEVN010000081.1:0-19940 GCF_022398505.1 Pseudoalteromonas sp. Isolate3
GTCTACCTCAGCGGTTTCATTGTCTCTGCCAGTCGTGCACTTGTAATGCTTGGGTGTTATTTGGTTATTTATAATTTGGGTAAAAATCCGCTGCGTTGGCGCTCAATTCTTTATGCTTTATGTATCGTATTGTTGATAGATCCATTTTCAATGTTGAACCCTGGGCTCTATTTTAGTTTTATAGCGGTAACAATAATATTTTTATTAACTAGAAATACACTAGATGTAAGACTTGGATTCTTAAACAGGTTTGTTCAACTCTTCCAGATTCAGTGTGCTTTGTTTATCGGGTTACTTCCCTTATCTCTTTATTATTTCAATGGCACGAGCATTATCGGCTTATTGATAAATCTTATTGCCGTACCTTTAGTCGGTTTACTGATATTACCACTGCTGATTTTTTATAGCTTGCTTTCGAGTCTATTCGATATTACAAGTTTATTGTCTTTAGTAGACAGTGTATTGTATTTGAGTTATCAATTGTTGCTCTCTATTCCCCATGATTGGCGCTGGTTTCCTTTCAATGAGTTTGATTTTTCATTATTAGTCATTAGTTACAGCACATTGCTTATTTTGTTATTTTGTCCAAACAAGTACGTTTGTTTAATACCCATTTGTATTTATGCCGTTGATTTCAAGTTACAGCCCAAAGCTCAATTTCAGTTAGACGTGTTTGATGTGGGGCATGGTTTAATGGTGATGGTGAGTGCCAATAACAAAGCCATTATCTATGATTTAGGGCCTCAGTATTTTGGCCGCTACGATTATATTCGCCGAGTATTACTTCAAAGCATTCGTAAACAACAACTCTCTGTTGTTGCAACCGTGATCAGTCATTTAGATAACGACCATTCTGGCGGCTTAGCTAGTTGGCAATTAGCAGGCTATGCAGAGACTTTAAGCACATTCCATCCTAAAGGGCTTGAAGAGGCGTGTAAAACAAACAGTCTCATACTCGAAGGGGTCAAAATTAATAGTTTTCATGCCGACGACAGTAGAGATAATCGAAACGATCTGTCATGTTTATTAAAAATAACGCGTTTAAACTATTCAGTGTTACTTACGGGCGATATTTCGACAGCTGCAGAAACCAAGCTTATTGAAAATGGTGTCGACCTGCAATCGACTGTTTTATTGAGCCCACACCATGGTAGTAATACCTCTTCAAGTAATAGATTTATAAATGCTGTAGAGCCTGAAGTGGTTATCCATTCATCTGCTTACCAAGGACAATGGTTATTTCCTCAGCCAGATGTTGTAAAACGATACAATGAGCACCATATACGACAGTTCTCAACTGCAGAACTTGGCCATATTCGTATAAAATTCTATGAAGATAATTATCGTATAGAGTTTGCGCGCGAGCAGGAAAGTTATTGGTTCGAACAAGATTGACGTTTTGTTTTTACCCCCTTAAGGCTACAATAGTCAAAGTCTATGAATAAGAGAGTGTTATGGATCAAACTACATCCCAAATCTACAAGCGATTAATCAGTTATGTGGGTGATTATAAGTTAATCGCGTTTTTCGCCATTGTGGGCATGATTGGTTATTCTGCCATGGATGCATTGTTTATCAATTTAATGAAACCGTTCATTGATGATGGTTTAAATGACCGTAACACGGATGTTTTAACTTACGCTCCCTTTGTTGTAATTGCATTGGTATTAGGTCGAGGCATGTTTAACTACATGTCGTCTTACTGTTTAAGCTATGTGGGCTCTCAAGTTGTGAGAACCCTGCGCCAGCAATTATTTGAACATATTTTACATCTGCCAGTTTCTTTTCATGATAAAAATTCGAACGGTGATTTAATATCTAAAATCACCTTTGATACCGAGCAAGTTCAACAAGCCATTACTAAAGCCTTATTAATTGTTGTTAGAGAAGGGGTGTTTGTCGTCTTTTTACTTTTCAATATGTTTTATACCAGTTGGAAGCTTTCACTGATATTTTTAGTCATTATTCCGCTGGTGGCTGTTATTGTCGCATTTGTGTCAAAACGATTTCGTATGATTTCGAAAAAAATCCAGTCTGCAATGGGTCAAGTCACTCGCAGCTCAGAACAAATGCTATCTGGTCATAAAGTTATTCATGGTTTTGGTGGTCAGCAGCAAGAAATCTCACAGTTTTCTGCAATCAACAATCATAACCGTCAGCAGCGCATTAAAATGGACGCGACCAAAGCATTAAGTGTCTCCGTAATCCAAATTTTAGCTGCAAGCGCGATGGCGGTTATTCTATGGGTCGTGTCTATGCCGTCAATGATTGATACCATCAGTTCTGGCGACTTCGTATTACTTATTTCATCAATGATGATGTTGTTACGTCCACTTAAGCAACTATCAAACGTAAATAGTGACTTACAACGTGGTATTTCAGCAGCGCAAAGTATCTTTTTAGTACTTGATGAAGAAGTAGAAAAAGACACTGGCAGTTACAGCGTTGATAAAGTAACTGGTAAAATTGAAGTAAACAATGTGACCTTTAAATACCCAACTAAAGATGAGCCTGTATTAAAGAATTTATCACTTTCGATTAATGCTGGCGAAAGTATTGCTTTAGTGGGTCGTTCAGGCTCTGGTAAATCGACCATTTCGAATTTATTACCACGTTATTATGAGCTTGAAGGTGACAGTGAAATTTTGCTTGATGGTGTCAACATCGCTGATTACAAACTGACAGACCTACGTAAGCAATTTGCACTGGTTTCACAGCAAGTGGTTTTATTTAACGACACTATTACGAATAATATTTGTTATGGACTCGAGCGCGAATTAACAAACGATGAGTTAATGGCAGTTGCTAAGCAAGCCCATGTCTGGGAGTTCGTTAAAGATTTACCTGATGGTTTAAATACCATGGTAGGTGAAAACGGCGTAATGTTATCAGGCGGTCAACGTCAGCGAATTGCAATCGCGCGTGCAATTTTAAAAGATGCTCCTATTTTAATTCTTGATGAGGCGACATCTGCTCTCGATACAGAGTCTGAAAAACTGATCCAGCAAGCACTTGATAGCTTAATGAAAGAAAAAACATCGATTGTGATAGCACACCGTTTATCAACAATAGAAAACAGTGATTGTATTTATGTAATCGACCATGGTCAGGTTATCGAAAAGGGCACGCATAGCGAGCTGCTTGAAAAAGACGGCACCTATTCCGCTTTATGTAAAATGCAGTTTGGTGAGCAGTAGTGAGTGTTATTGAAAAAAGCTGGTATAAAAAGCCAGGTTTACTCAGTGTTTTGTTGTTTCCTTTGAGTGCGCTTTTTTGGCTTATCTCTACACTTCGTGCCTTGCTTTATAAGCTTAATATACTTAAGGCTTTTAAAGCGCGTGTTCCTATAATAGTCGTCGGCAACATTAGTGTCGGTGGCAATGGCAAAACGCCATTTGTTATTTGGCTTGCTGAATACTTACAACAGCAAGGTTTAAAAGTGGCAGTGATCAGCCGTGGCTATGGTGGTCAGTCTGATTCGTATCCGTTGTTAGTGACTGATGAAACAACTACAACACAAGCAGGTGACGAACCTGTGCTTATTAAACGACGCTTAGGCTGTGTTGTTATGGTAGGACCGGATCGACAAGCTAGCATTAAAAAATTAGAACAACATGATATCGATGTCATCATTTCTGATGACGGAATGCAGCATTATAAAATGGCGCGTGATATTGAGTGTTGTATTGTTGATAGTGAACGTCAATTTGGTAACGGACTGCTCATGCCAGCAGGTCCGCTTCGCGAAACAAAAGCGCGTTTAAAATCGGTTGATCTAGTAATTGAAAATGGTGGCGACGCACAGAGCCGCTATGATTTAACGTGTAGTCCGTTTAGAGCCGTTAGCAATGCAGAACCGATCGGTTCAGTACAAGATAAAGGCCATGCCGTAAGTGCTATTGGTAACCCAAAACGCTTTGAAATGAGTTTAAAGCAGCAGGGTATTAGCTTGTTATCTACCCATCATTTTCGTGATCATTATGCTTATCAAGCAAGTGACTTTAGCGATTTTGCAGATGACGCCGTGTTTATGACAGAAAAAGATGCAGTTAAATGCTTTAGTTTTGCAAAGCCTAATTGGTATTATTTACCTGTTGATGCAAAACCGACACCTGCAGTTATCGAAAAACTTAATTTATTATTAAAACAAAAAGGGATCCTCAATGGCCTTTGATACAAAATTACTTGAAATTATCGCTTGCCCAGTGTGCAAAGGTAAATTACGTCTTGATAAAGAGAATCAAGAGCTTATTAGCACTGCTGCGAAACTTGCGTATCCAATCAAAGATGATATTCCGGTGCTACTAGAAAATGAAGCTCGTGAATTAAGCCAAGAAGAGGTTGATAAGTGGAATTCGTAGTCGTCATTCCAGCACGCTACGCATCGACGCGTTTACCTGGTAAACCACTTGCTGATATATGTGGCAAGCCTATGATCCAACACGTTTATGAAAAAGCGGTTGCTTCCGGTGCATCAAAAGTCTATATCGCGACTGACCATCAAATAGTGTTTGATGCAGTTAAAGAGTTTACCAGTAATGTACTGATGACACGTGAAGATCACCAATCGGGCACTGAGCGTTTAGCTGAGGTCGTTGAGCAATTAGAGCTAGAGAGTGACACCATTGTAGTGAACGTACAAGGTGATGAGCCTTTATTAGCAAGTGAAAACGTATCTCAAGTTGCTAAGCTTCTTGCTGATTCGGATGCACCTATGGCTACATTAAGTACAAGTATCGATGAGATTGAAGATATTTTTAATCCTAATTGTGTAAAAGTCATTAGCGATGTGGATAACAACGCCCTGTATTTTTCTCGATCGCCAATTCCCTATCACCGTGATGCGATGATGAAAAATGATCACTCTCAATTAAATTTAGCTGATTTTGCTCGTCACATTGGTCTTTATGCCTATCGCGCAGGCTTCATCAAAGATTATATTGAGTTGCCGCAAACGCGTTTAGAGCTTCTAGAGTCTTTAGAACAGTTACGTGTACTTTACCATGGTCACAAGATTAAAATCGCTAAGGCAAAATGCGCTCCACAAGCAGGCGTTGATACCCCTGAAGATTTGGCTCGCGTCATAGCTGTGCTTGGCAATTAAATAATGCATGATGTAAACAGCGTTCATCTTCATGCAAGTGAAGATGATTTCCATGTCTTTTATAAACCTGCAGGTGTTAGCTTTCACAGTGAAGAATGTGCTGGTTTTGTTGTACTTGCTGAGCAACTGGTAAATGAAAAGCTATATCCAGTTCATAGACTCGATAAAGTTACTTCAGGTTTGATTATTTTAGCCCGTAGCAAAGAAGCAGCAGCTGAATTCACCGCGCTGTTTAGTGCTCATAAAGTTAACAAGTTTTATCTAGCACTCAGTGATGCTAAACCAAAGAAAAAACAAGGCTGGATAAAAGGTGACATGCAGAAAAGTCGTCGAGGGGCATTTAAGTTATTAAAGAGTCAAACTAACCCTGCTATAACAAGATTTTACTCAAAAAGTATTCGAGCAGGATTACGTGCTTATTTGTTAAAACCATTTTCTGGCAAGACTCATCAACTAAGGGTGGCGATGAAAAGTTTAGGTGCACCTATACTCGGCGATACACTCTACGCAGGAAGCAAGGATGAACGAACAAATTTGCATGCCTATGCACTACAGTTTAGTTATAAAGAGCAACTTAAAGTATATCGCTGCGATTACACTTTAGGCGCTCATCTCAATGAAGTTTTTAACTCAGACGAATTCAAAGAGTGGACAGCTCCTTGGACGTTGGATTGGTAAATGAAAGAAACAACACAAGACATCCGTTTTGGTGGCATTAAACGTTTATATGGTCATCAGCAATTTGATTGGTTACAACAAGCACATTTTTGTGTCATAGGTATTGGGGGCGTAGGTAGTTGGGCCGCTGAAGCGTTGGCTCGAACGGGTGTAGGGCAACTAACTCTCATTGACCTTGATGATATATGTGCTACGAATGTGAATCGTCAAATTCATGCTTTAACTGGTACGGTAGGTGAGGCAAAAGTTGAAGCCATGAAAACACGTTGTGAGCTGATAAACCCTGATATCAAAATTAACGTTATTGATGACTTCATTACGCTAGATAACATTCGTGAACATATTCAAGGTTTTGATTATGTAATTGACTGTATTGATGCTGTTAAAGAAAAAGCGGCGCTAATTGCTCATTGTAAACGTATAAAGTTACCCGTTATTACTACCGGTGGTGCAGGTGGGCAAACTGATCCAAGTCAAATCAGCTTTGGTGATGTAGCTAAAACTACTCATGACCCTTTGCTAGCAAAAGTACGTTATATTCTTCGAAAACAGTACAACTTTAGTAGCAATCCAAAGCGTAAATTTAACGTTGATTGTGTTTATTCAACAGAGCAGCTTGTATATCCAACCTCTGAAGGTGAGGTATGCCAAGCAAAACAAGGTGCAGATGGCTCAATGAATATGGATTGTAACAATGGTTTTGGCTCAGCCACGATGGTAACTGGAAGCTTTGGCTTTTTTGTTGCAGCCAAAGCAATTAGAAAGTACCTTGATAAAAAACAGCGTAATGTATAAGACTTATCGTTTTTGGTCGGCCATGGTTTGAATTCTATCAACCATGGCTTTGATGCCATTACCTCGAGAAGGGCTTAAATGGCTAATTAGACCGAGTCGTTCAAACTCATCATATGCATTAATTTGTGCTGCTTGCTCCGGTGTTAGACCATTGTATAAGGCTAAAATCAAAGCCAATAACCCCTTTACGATACGAGTATCAGAGTCACCAGCTAAAACGAGGCTGTTTTCTGAGTGATCAAAGTCAATATATAGCCAAACTTTACTTTCACACCCCTTAACGAGCGCGTCATCAACTTTTAGTACCTCAGGCATAATAGGTAATTGCTTACCTAACAGCATTATTTGGCGATACTTTTGCTGCCAGCCTGCAGCCGTTTCAATATCTTTACTAATGGCTTCAAACGTTGAATTCATATTTTATCCACAATTAATCTAATATTTCGATACTACTTCTAACGGCACTGATAAATGCATCTACGTCATCTTTATTGTTATATAACGCAAAACTGGCTCGTACTGTACCAGGAATACCTAAGTGGCTCATTATAGGTTGTGTACAATGGTGACCACTGCGAACTGCAACGCCAAACCCATCAAGTAGGGTGGCTAAATCAAACGGATGTTCATCGCGATAATTAAAGCTGATGTTACCAATGTTATCTCTTTGGTTTGAATAGATTTTTATACCATCGATAGTAGCCAATTTATTTATTGCATAATCGAAAACTGTATGCTCATGTTGACGCATCTGCTGAAAATCTAAAGATGTTAAATAATTAATGGCTTCAGCAAAGGCAATTACACCAGCAATATTTGGAGTGCCGGCTTCAAATTTACCTGGCGCCTCTCGAAAAGTGCTATGAGTAAGGCTCACTGCTTCAATCATTTCACCACCGGTCTGGTAAACGTCAAGCGAATTTAGTAGCTCAAAACGTCCATATAGACCACCTAATCCTGTTGGTCCGAGCATTTTATGGGCAGAAAATACATAAAAATCACAGGAAATTTCTTGTAAGTTAGGACGTAAATGCATAGCAGCCTGTGCACCATCAACTACAGAAATCGCATTTGAGGCTTTACATGCTGCAAGGATAGGTCCTAAATCAGTAATATTTCCTAATGTATTTGATGCATGGGTAACAGCGACAATTTTTGGCTGATGCAGTTTTATAAAGTCACTGCAATGAGCACTATCAATGACCAAATCATCTTCAATAGGCATAATAATAAGCTCTGCGCCGGTACGCTGTGCTAGTTGTTGCCAAGGGACTATATTGGCGTGATGTTCAATAGCAGATAGGGCAATTTTATCGCCAGGATTAAGCCTCGAAGCCAGACCATTTGCGATTAAATTAATCGATTCGGTTGCCCCTTTGGTCCACACTATCTCATTATTTTTTACTGAAAAATAATCTGCAAGTAGCGTTCTTGTATGCTCATATTGGCGTGTCGCGTTTTCACTGAGTGTATGGCGGCCGCGGTGCACATTGGCGTTCTCGTGGCTATAAAAACGGCTAAGTGCATTAATAACTGCCTGTGGCTTTTGTGAGGTAGCCGCTGAGTCTAAATACACCAAAGGCTGCTCATTGACTGTTTCATTCAGTATTGGAAAGTCAGCACGTATTTTTGTGATATCGAACATGAAAGGCCTTAAGCTACAAGAATGCGACGATTTTAATTACTTTGTACAAATAGACAAGTGCAGGGCAACAAAAAAGGCCGCAAAGCGGCCTTTTTTAAACGCAAATTCGTATTAACGCTTGTCTGTTGGTACGTAATCGCGTGAAGTTTCACCAGTATATAACTGACGAGGACGGCTGATCTTGTGACCAGGTTGAGAAAGCATCTCATCCCAGTGAGAGATCCAACCAACAGTGCGTGACATTGCAAAGATTACAGTGAACATGCTTGTTGGAATACCGATTGCTTTTAAGATGATACCTGAGTAGAAATCTACGTTAGGGTAAAGTTTCTTCTCAACGAAGTATGGGTCTTCAAGTGCGATTTGCTCAAGCTTCATAGCGATATCAAGAAGTGGATCTTGAATGTTTAGCTCAGCAAGTACTTCGTGACACGTTTGACGCATTACAGTCGCACGTGGGTCGAAGTTTTTGTATACACGGTGACCAAAGCCCATAAGACGGAAAGGATCAGATTTGTCTTTCGCTTTAGCAACGTACTCGTCGATACGGTCAACAGAACCGATTTCTTCTAACATGTTAAGACATGCTTCGTTAGCACCACCGTGCGCAGGACCCCATAAAGATGCGATACCAGCAGCGATACACGCGTAAGGGTTAGCACCTGAAGAACCTGCTAAACGAACAGTTGACGTAGACGCGTTTTGCTCATGGTCAGCGTGAAGCATGAAGATTTTGTCCATTGCTTTAGCAAGAACAGGGCTTACTTTGTATTCTTCAGCTGGTACTGAGAACATCATGTGTAAGAAGTTTTCAGCGAAGCTTAAGTCGTTACGTGGGTAAACAAACGGTTGGCCTACGTTGTATTTGTAAGCCATCGCAGCGATAGTTGGTAATTTAGCAACTAGCTTGATTGCGCTTGTTTTACGTTGTGTTGCATCTGTGATGTCTAAATCTTCGTGGTAGAAAGAAGAAAGAGCACCTACAACACCACAAAGCATTGCCATTGGGTGAGCGTCAAAGCGGAAACCTTGGAAGAAGTTTGCAATTTTAGTATCAAGCATTGTGTTGTGCGTGATTTCTTGAGCAAACGCTTCGTATTGTTCTTTAGTAGGTAACTCGCCGTTTAATAGTAAGTAGCAAAGCTCGATGTAGTTTGATTCATCAGCTAATTGCTCGATTGGGTAACCACGGTGTAATAAAACACCTTTGCCGCCATCGATGTAAGTGATTGAAGATTCACAAGAACCGGTCGACATGAAACCTGGGTCGTAAGTGAAGTGGCCGTGAGAACCTAACGTACGTACGTCGATTACGTCTTGGCCAGCAGTGCCTTGGTAAATTGGAAGTTCGATTGGATCAAGACCATCAATATGGACCGTGGCTTTCTTATCCGCCATCTATTTATCTCCTATTAAGATAACAACTCTGATTGTTATGTTCTGAATCTGTTTAAGCACATTCTTTTCATTTTAACGTGAAAGAGGGGTGTAAAGTCAATTTTTATAAACATTATGCACAAATGGATAATAAATATTCTACCAGGATTAAATATTATACTATTGGCTAATTCGCAAACGTCTCTTACTAAACAAGAATTGTAAAAAGACCATTGGCTATATATACTATCCAAGGTTTTATACCGTATTGTCTGTAGGTAAACTTTATTTTTACATTTGAGTTTTGCATCAGTGTGAACTTTTTGTGTATCAACACGGTTTACTTAGATAGTTCCATCGAAATTCATTTTGATGGGTTTTAGAAAAACAAGTAGATGAGCTCCTAAGTGGGCAAGATGGGCAAGTAACTGTGAAAAAGCAAAGACCTGTAAATCTAGATCTAACAACTATATCTATGCCGGCAACGGCTAAAGCATCAATTTTTCACCGCGTCACCGGTGTTGCATTATTTTTTGCTTTAACGTTTGTCATTTGGGCTTGGTCTGAGTCTCTTTCTTCTGCAGAAGGTTTTGAATTCGTCAAGGGTCTGTTCAGCGGATTCATTGCCAAATTCATAGCATGGGGCACCATTTCTGTATTGGCGTATCACTTAATCGGTGGTATCCGCCATATCATTATGGACATGGGTCACTGGGAAGAACTTGAATCAGGTAACTTCAGCGCTAAAGTTGCATTAGCTTTAGGTGTTGTAGCTGCAATTCTAGCAGGAGTGTGGATATGGTTTTAAATCAAGCAACTCTTAAACGTGATGGTGTACAAGATTTCGTATCACTACGTGCAACTGCATTAATAATCAGCGCTTACGCGATTTTTATTATCGGTTATTTTTTATGTACGCCAGAAGTCACTTTCGAAGCCTGGCAGGGCCTATTCTCTAACCTAGCAATGAAAGGGTTTACCTTAATTACCCTAGTTTGCATCATGGTTCACACCCGTATCGGCCTTTGGCAAGTTCTTACGGACTATGTCAAAAACGCTAAATTACGTGCTGTTTTAGGCTTTGTATTAAACCTTATGGCTGTTGCTTACGTAGCAATTGGTCTAATCGTTTTATGGGGTGTTTAAGTGAATTATTCTGTTCGTGAATTTGACGCTGTAGTGATTGGTGCCGGTGGTGCGGGTATGCGCGCAGCACTAGCTATCACTGAATCAGGCAAAACCTGTGCACTTATCTCAAAAGTTTTCCCTACACGTTCTCACACTGTGTCTGCACAGGGTGGTATTACGGTTGCTCTGGGTAACTCACATGAAGATAACTGGGAATGGCACATGTACGATACTGTTAAAGGTTCCGATTTTATCGGTGACCAAGACGCTATCGAATATATGTGTAAAACAGGTCCTGAAGCTATTACTGAATTAGAAAACATGGGTTTACCATTTTCTCGTTTTGAAAATGGCCGTGTTTATCAACGTCCTTTCGGCGGTCAGTCGAAAAACTTTGGTGGTGAACAGGCTGCACGTACTGCAGCAGCAGCTGACCGTACTGGTCACGCGCTATTACACTGTTTATACCAACAGAACGTTAAAAACAAAACAAACGTATTCTCTGAGTGGTACGCACTTGATTTAGTTAAAAATAGCGACGGTCACGTTGTTGGTTGTACAGCAATCGACATCGAATCTGGCGAAGTTGTTTACTTCAAATCGAAAGCTGTTGTTTTAGCAACAGGCGGTGCAGGCCGTATCTACGCATCTACAACGAATGCACACATCAATACTGGTGACGGTGTTGGTATGGCTACACGTGCTGGTGTTGCAATGCAAGATATGGAAATGTGGCAGTTCCACCCAACAGGTATTGCTGGCGCTGGTGTACTTGTAACTGAAGGTTGTCGTGGTGAAGGTGGTTACCTTCTAAACAAAGACGGCGAACGCTTCATGGAACGTTATGCGCCAAATGCTAAAGACTTAGCGTCTCGTGACGTTGTTGCTCGTTCAATGATGACTGAGATCCGTGAAGGTCGTGGTTGCGATGGTCCTTACGGTCCACATATCAAGCTTAAGCTTGACCACTTAGGTGAAGAGACACTTAACCTACGTCTTCCTGGCGTATGTGACCTTGCGAAAACATTCGCACACGTTGATCCAGCTAAAGAGCCAATCCCAGTTATCCCAACATGTCACTACATGATGGGTGGTGTTCCAACTAACGTTAATGGTCAAGCATTACAAATCGATGCAAATGGCCAAGAAAAAGTAGTTGAAGGTTTATTCGCTGTTGGTGAAATTGCTTGTGTATCTGTACACGGTGCTAACCGTCTAGGTGGTAACTCACTACTTGACTTAGTTGTATTCGGCCGTGCAGCCGGTAACTTCTTAGGTAAGTACCTTAACGGCGTTGAAGCTGGTAAAGATGCGTCTGAGTCTGACCTTGAAGCATCTCTTGCACGCTTTAATCGTTGGGAAAACTCTAAAGTTGGCCAAGGTGAAGACCCAGTTCAAATCAAGAAAGATCTACAAATGTGTATGCAACTTAACTTCTCGGTATTCCGTGAAGGTGATGCAATGGCAACAGGTCTTAAAGAGCTTAAAGAAATTCGTGAACGTCTTCAGTACGCTCGTCTTGACGACAAGTCAACTGAATTCAACACAGCACGTATCGAATGTCTAGAGCTAGATAACTTGATGGAAACAGCTTACTCAACAGCAGTAGCTGCGAACTTCCGCACAGAAAGCCGTGGTGCACACTCTCGTTTTGACTTCCCAGATCGCGATGACGACAACTGGTTATGTCACTCTATCTATAACCCAGTTACAGATGAAATGACAAAACGTGAAGTAAACTACGCGCCGAAACTGCGTGAAGCTTTCCCACCTAAAGCACGTACATACTAGGAGCGAGACGATGGCACAAGTACAATTTTCGGTTTATCGTTACAATCCAGATGTTGATAATGCACCACGTATGCAAGACTTCTCGCTAGAAACGCAAGAAGGCCAAGATATGATGGTATTGGATGCTCTTATGCAATTAAAAGAGCAAGATCCAACATTATCATTCCGTCGTTCATGCCGTGAAGGTGTGTGTGGTTCTGACGGTATCAACATGAATGGTAAAAACGGTTTAGCGTGTATTACACCTTTATCAACGCTACTAAAAGGTGGCAAAGGTAAAATCGTAATTCGTCCTTTACCAGGTTTACCAGTGGTACGTGACCTTGTTATTGACATGAGTCAGTTCTACACTCAATACGAAAAAGTTAAGCCTTATCTAATCAACGACACGCCTGCGGCGGGTGAGCGTCTTCAGTCAATCGAAGAACGTGATAAGTTAGATGGCTTATATGAGTGTATCTTATGTGCATGTTGTTCAACATCGTGTCCTTCGTTCTGGTGGAATCCAGACAAGTTCATCGGTCCTGCGGGTCTTCTTCATGCTTATCGTTTCTTGGCTGATAGCCGCGATACAGCAACTGAAGAGCGTCTTGCAGACCTAGACGATGCGTTCAGCGTGTTCCGTTGTCACAGTATCATGAACTGTGTTAGCGTGTGTCCAAAAGGTCTTAACCCGACCAAAGCAATTGGACAAATCAAATCAATGCTATTGAACCGCGCTGTTTAAAGCTTGAATATGTAAGGTGGTTAAGTGATTAACCACCTTGTTTTTACAACAATTAATTTCTGCGCTAAAGAAAAGGGCTTATAAATGCACGAAGGTGTGATGAAGGCATGGCTAGAATCTTCTCACTTAAACGGCGGTAACGTTGCTTACGTAGAAGAGCTTTATGAAGCGTACTTAGATGATGCGACTTCTGTGCCAGAAGAATGGCGAGAAGTGTTCGAACAATTACCAAAAGTTGATGGTGTGGATGTTGACGTAAAACATTCAGATGTTCGTGCACAATTTGCACAGCTTGCTAAAAACAAGCATAGAGAAGTAGTGGTAGCAGAGGGTGGCTCTGGCGATCCTAAACAGGTCAAAGTGCTACAACTTATTAATGCTTTCCGTTTCCGTGGTCACCAAAATGCCAACCTAGATCCGTTAGGTATCTGGGAACGCGAGCGAGTTCGAGATCTTGAACTTGAATACCACGATTTATCTGAAGCTGATTTTGACCGTGAATTCAATGTGGGTTCGTTTGCTGTCGGTCGCGAAACCATGCCATTAGGTGAGCTATATCAAGCACTCAAAACGACTTATTGTGGGTCGGTTGGTGCTGAGTATATGCACATCACTTCAACTGAAGAAAAGCGTTGGTTACAACAACGTTTAGAATCAGTGCAATCACGTCCAAAGTTCTCTAAAGAAGAAAAGCTACGTATCCTTAAAGGATTAACAGCTGCAGATGGCCTTGAAAAATATTTAGGGGCTAAGTTCCCTGGTGCAAAACGTTTCTCACTTGAAGGTGGTGACGCATTAGTACCAATGCTTAAAGAACTAATTCATCGTGCAGGTGAAAGCGGACAAAAAGAAGCTGTTATTGGTATGGCTCACCGCGGTCGCTTGAACGTACTAGTGAACGTATTAGGTAAAAACCCATCAGAATTATTCGATGAGTTCGCTGGTAAACACAAAGACACATTAAGCTCAGGTGATGTTAAATATCACATGGGTTATTCATCTGACTTTGCAACTAAGGGTGGCAACGTGCACATGGCACTTGCATTTAACCCGTCTCACTTAGAAATCGTTAATCCAGTGGTTATGGGTTCGGTACGTGCTCGTTTAGACCGTCTAGGTGATAAGTCAGGTATTAAAGCATTACCGATTACTATTCACGGTGACTCTGCAATCGCAGGTCAGGGTGTTGTTCAAGAAACATTTAACTTATCGCAAACTAATGCATTTAGTTGTGGTGGTAGTATTCGCATCGTTGTAAATAACCAAGTAGGTTTCACAACGTCTAAACAGTCTGATGTACGTTCTACACCTTACTGTACTGATATTGCGAAAATGGTTCAGGCACCAATTTTCCACGTTAACTCTGACGATCCTGAAGCGGTAGCATTTGTCACTCAAATCGCGCTAGATTTCAGAAACCAGTTTAAACGTGATGTAGTGATTGATTTAGTATGTTATCGCCGTCATGGTCATAACGAAGCGGATGAGCCGAATGCGACTCAACCACTTATGTACCAAAAAATCAAAAAGCATCCAGTACCTCGTCTAATTTACGCAGATCAATTAGTTGCTGAAGGTTCATTCTCAGAAAATGAAGTAAAAGCACTTGCTGATGATTACCGTAACGGTCTAGATAAAGGCAACTGTGTTGTTGAAGAAATTCAACTAGAAACATCGCACTCTTCTGATTGGGCTAAGTTTGTTGGTCACGATTGGGATGTTGAGTACGATGCAACAGTATCTGTTGAAAAGTTAAAAGAGCTTGGTAAAAAAGTAGCAAGTTTCCCAGAAAGCCATAAAGCTCAGTCGCGTGTTAATAAAATCTACGACGACCGTAAGTTGATGGCTACAGGTGAAAAACCACTTGATTGGGGTATGGCTGAAACACTTGCTTATGCAACGCTTGTTGATGCGGGTACAGATATCCGTTTAACTGGTCAAGACTCTGGCCGTGGTACATTCTTCCACCGTCATGCGGTTATCCATAATCAAAAAGATGCATCAACATACTTACCGCTGCAAAATATCAGTGAAAATCAAGGTGCATTTGAAGTTTACGATTCAGTTCTTTCTGAAGAAGCTGTTCTTGCGTTTGAATATGGTTATGCTACAGCTGAACCTACTTCACTTGTAATGTGGGAAGCACAATTTGGTGATTTCGCGAATGGCGCACAAGTTGTATTTGACCAATTCTTAAGTTCAGGTGAGCAGAAGTGGGGTCGTTTATGTGGTCTTACATGTTTACTTCCACATGGTTATGAAGGTCAAGGTCCAGAGCATAGCTCGGCACGTCTAGAACGTTTCTTACAGTTGTGTGCTGATCACAATATGCAAGTATGTGTTCCTTCAACACCTGCACAAGTCTATGCAATGCTTCGTCGTCAATCTGTTCGTCCTTTACGCCGTCCATTGATTGTTATGACGCCTAAGTCGCTACTTCGTCACCCGCTGGCAACATCTTCACTTGAAGAGTTATCAGAAGGTGTGTTCCACAATATGATTGACGAAATCGATGATATTGCAGCAGATAAAGTAGAACGCGTTGTATTTTGTAGTGGTAAAGTTTACTACGAGCTACTACAAGAGCGTCGTAAGCAAGAATTAAATAACATTGCTATTGTTCGTGTAGAACAACTATATCCATTCCCACATGCTGAGATGGATACAATCATGCAGCGTTACCAACACGTTAAAGATTTTGTTTGGTGTCAAGAAGAACCGCAAAACCAAGGTGCATGGTATTGTTCTCAACACCACTTCGTTGATGCAATTCCAGCCGGTGCTAAATTAACTTACGCAGGTCGTAAAGCATCAGCATCACCAGCGTGTGGTTACATGTCAGTGCATAATAAAGAACAACAAGCGCTCGTTGCAGATGCGCTTACTATTGAAAAGAAAGGATAAGCAATGAGCACAGAAATTAAAGTTCCTGTACTTCCTGAGTCGGTTGCTGATGCTACTGTTGCAACATGGCACGTAAGTGTTGGCGACAAAGTAAGCCGCGACCAAAACTTAGTAGATATCGAAACAGATAAAGTTGTTTTAGAAGTTGTTGCACCAAATGACGGTGTAATCACTGAAATTTCACAAGAAGAAGGTGCAACAGTACTTGGCGAACAAGTAATTGCATTACTTGGTGATGCAGATGCTGCACCAGCAAGTGACGAATCTGCACCAGCTAAATCAGAAGACGCGCCAGCGGCGCAATCAGCACCAGCATCAGAAGGTAAAGAAGTGGACATTAAAGTACCTGTACTTCCAGAATCAGTCGCAGACGCGACAATTGCTACTTGGCACGTTCAACCAGGTGAAGCGGTAACTCGCGATCAAAACCTTGTTGACATCGAAACTGATAAAGTTGTTCTTGAAGTTGTTGCTCAAGAAGACGGCATCATGGGTGAGCACATTCACGCTGAAGGCGAAACAGTACTTGGTGAGCAAGTAATTGGTAAAGTTAAAGCGGGTGCAGCACCTGCAGCGCCAGCAGCTAAAGCTGAAGAAGCGCCAGCAAGCGATTCAAATGATAGCTCTGACGTATTAACGCCGTCAGTACGTCGTTTAATTGCTGAGAAAGGCCTTGATGCATCAAAAATCAAAGGTTCTGGTAAAAATGGTCGTGTAACAAAAGAAGATGTTGATAAGTTCTTAAAAGCACCTGCAGCAGCACCTAAAGCTGAAGCAGCAGCACCAGCAGCACCTATGGGTGACCGTACACAAAAACGTGTTCCTATGACTCGTTTACGTAAAACAATCGCTAATCGTCTTCTTGAAGCGAAAAACTCAACTGCAATGTTAACGACATTCAACGAAGTTAACATGAAGCCAATCATGGATCTTCGTAAGCAGTACCAAGAAGTTTTTGAAAAACGTCACGGTATTCGTTTAGGTTTCATGTCTTTCTATGTGAAAGCCGTTACTGAAGCACTTAAGCGTTTCCCTGAAGTAAATGCGTCTATTGATGGTGATGATATTGTTTATCACAACTACTTCGACATCAGCATCGCGGTTTCTACACCACGTGGTCTTGTTACACCAGTACTTAAAGACTGTGACAAGCTTTCTGTTGCTGAAATCGAAAAAGGTATCCGTGAGCTAGCGCTTAAAGGTCGTGACGGTAAATTATCAATTGATGACATGACTGGTGGTAACTTCACTATCACTAACGGTGGTGTATTCGGTTCATTACTATCTACACCAATCATCAACTTACCACAGTCTTCAATCTTAGGTATGCACAAAATCCAAGAGCGTCCAATGGCTGTAAATGGTAAAGTTGAAATCTTACCAATGATGTACTTGGCGTTATCTTATGATCACCGCCAAATCGATGGTAAAGAATCTGTAGGTTTCTTAGTAACAATTAAAGAGTTACTTGAAGATCCGACTCGTTTACTACTAGATGTTTAATCTGGTTGTATGAAAACTAAGCTGTGAACCTTGTTCACAGCTTTTTTTTTGCGCCTTTGGTCTAACTGGGGTTTTCATGTGGAGCCTTGGGATTTATACTAAGTGCGCAATTTGGGATAGCTGTTTATTTTGCATAAATATTCAGCTCTTTTAGTATAAAAAATTGGATAAAGCATCATGAATTTGCATGAGTATCAGGCAAAACAACTTTTTGCCGAATATGGTTTACCAGTTTCTCAAGGTTTCGCTTGCGATACACCTGAAGAAGCTGCAGCAGCTGCTGAGAAAATCGGCGGTGATATGTGGGTTGTTAAAACACAGGTTCACGCAGGTGGCCGTGGTAAAGCTGGCGGTGTTAAGCTAGTTAAAACAATCGACGAAGTTAAAGAGTTCGCTGCGAACTGGTTAGGTAAAAACTTAGTTACTTACCAAACAGACGAAAATGGTCAGCCAGTAGCTAAAATCCTTGTAGAAAGCTGCACTGACATCGCTAACGAATTATACCTTGGCGCTGTAGTAGATCGTGCTTCTCGTAAAGTTGTTTTCATGGCATCTACTGAAGGTGGTGTTGAAATCGAGCAAGTTGCAGAAGAAACTCCAGAACTAATTCACAAAGCTGAGATCGATCCACTAGTTGGTCCTCAAGCTTACCAAGCTCGTGAGTTAGGCTTCAAACTAGGTTTAAACCCTACTCAAATGAAACAGTTCGTTAAGATCTTCATGGGTCTTGCTAACATGTTCAACGATTTCGATTTCGCACTATTAGAAATCAACCCGCTAGTAATCACAGACGAAGGTAACCTTCACTGTCTAGACGGTAAAATCGGTGTAGATGGTAACGCGCTTTACCGTCAACCTAAAATCCGTGAAATGCACGATCCTTCACAAGAAGACGCGCGTGAAGCTCACGCTGCAAGCTTCGAGCTTAACTACGTTGCACTAGACGGTAACGTAGGCTGTATGGTTAACGGTGCAGGCCTAGCGATGGGTACTATGGATATCGTAAACCTACACGGTGGCAAGCCAGCTAACTTCCTAGATGTTGGTGGCGGTGCAACTAAAGAGCGTGTTTCTGAAGCATTCAAGATCATCTTATCTGACGACAACGTTAAAGCTGTTTTAGTTAACATCTTTGGTGGTATCGTACGTTGTGACATGATCGCAGAAGGTATCATCGGCGCAGTTAAAGAAGTGGGTGTAAACGTTCCTGTAGTAGTTCGTTTAGAAGGTACTAACGCTGAACTAGGTCGTGAAGTACTAGCTAGTTCTGACCTTAACATCATCGCTGCTGAATCACTAACAGACGCAGCTGAAAAAGTTGTTGCTGCTGCGGAGGGCAAATAATGTCTGTATTAATCAATAAAGATACAAAAGTTATCTGTCAAGGTTTCACTGGTGGCCAAGGTACTTTCCACTCAGAGCAAGCGCTTGAGTACGGTACACAAATGGTTGGTGGTGTAAGCCCAGGTAAAGGCGGTCAAACGCATCTTGGTCTTCCAGTATTCAACACAGTACGTGACGCTGTTGAAGCAACTGGCGCAACTGCATCAGTTATCTACGTACCAGCACCTTTCTGTAAAGATGCAATCTTAGAAGCAATCGATGCTGGCATCGAGCTTATCGTTTGTATCACTGAAGGTATCCCTACACTAGACATGGTTGACGTTAAAGTTAAGCTTGATGAAACTGGTGTTCGTATGATCGGTCCTAACTGCCCAGGTGTTATCACTCCTGGTGAAACTAAGATTGGTATCATGCCTGGTCACATCCACAAGCCTGGTAAAGTAGGTATCGTATCACGTTCTGGTACGCTTACTTATGAAGCGGTTAAACAAACTACTGATGCTGGTTTCGGCCAATCAACATGTGTTGGTATCGGTGGTGACCCTATCCCTGGCACTAACTTCATCGACGTTTTAGAAATGTTCGAAAAAGACGAGCAAACTGAAGCTATCGTTATGATCGGTGAAATCGGTGGTACTGCAGAAGAAGAAGCTGCAGAATACATCAAGCACAACGTGACTAAACCTGTTGTTTCTTACATCGCTGGTGTTACTGCACCTGCAGGTAAGCGTATGGGTCACGCTGGTGCAATCATCGCAGGCGGTAAAGGTACTGCTGATGAAAAATTTGCTGCATTAGAAGCTGCTGGCGTAAAAACTGTACGTTCACTAGCTGATATCGGTGCTGCACTTAAAGAGAAAACAGGCTGGTAATCAGTTTATAATCTCTTAAGAAAGGCTCGCTTATGCGGGCCTTTTTTGTATTTGCTTCTTTTTAATTTATGG
>NZ_JAKEVN010000082.1:0-19906 GCF_022398505.1 Pseudoalteromonas sp. Isolate3
AATCGATTCACCATTTAATTTATCTTTATATAATTCCTTCGCTTGTTTATCAGACAAAGCAGACATTCTCCCCATATGTTTGCCTTTAGCCTTAGCCTCTTCACGACCTTCAGCTGTTCTGGCTTTTATTAAATCCCGCTCAAGCTGAGCGAAGACTCCGCAAAGGTTGATCATCGCCGTCGAGAATGGATTATCATTTTTAGTATTGAGAGAGCCGTCGATGATATTTAAACACGCTCCCTTTTTATGAATACTTTCAATTGCTTCGAGAATAGTCTTTAATGATCGGCCAAGCCGATCAAGGCGAGTAACAATTACTTCATCGCCTTCTCGTATAAAATTTATGAGATCTTTTAACTTCTCATCATTTTTAATCGAAGCACCACTTTGCTTCCCTTGAAATACTTTCTCACAGCCATGAACGCCCAACTTGGACAGTTGAACTTGTAAATCTTGTTCTTGAGTCGAAACTCGTGCAAAACCAACTTTCATATGTACGAAACCTGTAACTTTCGTACATCTTAACAATCAAGTGAACGAAAGTACATTAAATAAATTTCGTACATGAACGTAATAAAATATAGTTATTCGTACACAACACGGATAGAAAATGAATGACAATTCTAACTATCAAGTGACTTAATTATTCCACACGCTTCAATGGTGTTTTCAGTTGTACACAAACTTGCCATTTGTTGAAGCTCAGCTTTTAGTGCTTTGAGTTCTCTCATTCGATTGTTAACTAAGGCCAATTGTTGAGCAATGAGCTTATTAACACTTGCACAGCTTTCTTCTGGCTTATTTTTCAGTTCCATAAGGCGTTTAACATCTGTTAGAGGGATATCCAAACTTCGGCAATGCTTTATAAACTCTAATTCTTTTAAAGCCCGTTCACCGTATAACCTGTAATTCCCTTCAGTACGTTCAGGAGTTGAAAGCAACCCTTCTTTCTCGTAATACCGAATTGTTTGTATCGAACACCCTGTCGTTTTTGAAAGTTCACCTATCTTCATAAAACTTTAGTCCTAAATCTTGACTCTATAGTCACTATAGACTTTATAGTTAAGTTATCAAGCAAATAACTAAGGCCGTGCAATGAGTGGTTGTGGTTGCGAAGTCGAACTAAAAGATGCGAAACAAAAACATGTGCTGTATTGGTTGCTAGGTATTAATGCGGTTATGTTCTGCGTTGAGATTACTGTGGGCCTATATGCAAACTCAACGGCTTTGATAGCAGATTCAATGGATATGCTGGCTGACGCAATTGTCTATGGTATTGCTCTATATGCCGTGAGCCGATCTTTAAAGCATAAAGCCAATGCAGCCCTTATCAGCGGTTACTTTCAGCTGACACTCGGAATACTGGTAATCTTTGACATAGTAAGAAGACTCGGAGAAGGTGAGCCTCACTCTTGGTTCATGATCGGCTTTGGTTTTGTAGCATTAATAGCAAACGTCATTTGTTTAGTTTTAATCAGAATGCAAAGCAATGGTGAAGTCCATATGCGTGCAAGCTGGATATTTTCAGCCAACGATGTGATCGCAAACTTGGGGGTCATTGCTGCTGGTGTTTTAGTGATGCTACTTGATTCTCGCTGGCCTGACATTGTGATTGGTAGTGTGATTGCAACCCTAATTTTAAGAGGGGCTTACCTGATTATTACTGATGCGAAGAAAGAGCTGAGCAACGCAGAGTTAACAAGCGAAAACAATAGCTGTAGTGGAAGTAAATCAAAATCATGTTCTTAAAGGAGATGGATAATGAGTGCTAATTATTTAGAGAAAACACAAATATTAGACTTAGATGATCACAGCATCCAATCTCTAATAGCAGATCGGAATTGGAATACAATGGATGAATACAACACAATAGGAGCTGCTTACACCTTTGTTAAAGATGAGATTCAGTTTGGTTACAACCGCAGCGATGATATATCTGCGAGTGAAGTTTTAGCGGATGGCTATGGACAGTGCAATACCAAGGGAAACTTGTTAATGGCTCTATTCCGAGCGCTTGGTATTCAGTGCCGATTTCATGGTTTCACGATTGACCAACAGCTTCAGAAAGGCGCTATTCCTTTTTATGTATTTTGGCTTGCCCCAAAATCCATTATCCATAGCTGGGTAGAAGTGCTCTATGAAGGTAAGTGGATCAATTTAGAAGGCTTCATTCTCGACGAAGCTTACCTAAGTTCAATTCAATCCAAATTCAGTCAAGCTAAAGATAATTTTTGTGGTTATGGAATAGCTACTACCTGCATAAGTAACCCAGAGACGAACTGGGTTGGTAAAGATACTTATATTCAAAAAGAAGGCATACACGACGACTTTGGCTTTTATGACTCACCCGATGAATTCTATGCTGAGCAGGGAACCAATCTAACGGGTATTAAACGTTGGGCGTACCAAAACTTTATCCGTCATATCATTAATTGGAATGTACAAAGGCTTAGAAGAAAAAATGTAACCGCCGAGGCTCAACATGCATAACCACTCTCACGGTCATGATCACCCTCACAATGATGAGGACGCTTCGAGACGCATTGGCTGGGCTTTTTTTCTAAACCTCACGTTTACCATCATCGAATTTATCGGAGGTTGGTTAACCAATAGTACGGCAATCATGGCAGATGCTATCCATGATTTAGGAGATAGCATCTCCATAGGCACCGCATGGGGATTAAATAAGCTCAGTAACAAGCCTGCCTCTAGCCAGTTTTCATATGGTTACAAGCGCTTTTCATTGCTTGGCGCATTGATTAACGGTTTGGTATTAACTGTTGGTTCTGTTTTTATACTAATTGAGGCCATACCAAGATTAGCTAACCCCGAAATGCCTCAAGTCGAAGGAATGCTTTTATTAGCTATTTTTGGCATGGTGGTAAACGGTTACGCTGCCTATAAGCTAAGTCATGGAAAGACCTTAAATGAACGAGTTTTAAACTGGCACTTGCTTGAAGACGTTTTAGGTTGGATAGCTATATTTATTGTATCAATCGTATTGATGTTTGTTGAATGGCCCATACTCGATCCTATTTTATCAATTGGGTTTACCCTTTTTATTTTATTTAATGTTGTAAGAACACTGAAAACGACACTTATGCTCTTCTTGCAAGCGACACCAGATATTGATCTTATTGAAAATATTAAATCGAAAATAGTTTCTAAAGCCATTGTGGGTGAAGTACATCACTTACACATCTGGTCACTTGATGGTGAACACAACGTTTTAACCGCCCATATTGTTTTAAACACTGAAATATCTAACGAAGAGCTGAAATCGTACAAGCTAGAGTTGCGACAGGAGCTTAAAGAGTTTGATTTTGCTCATACAACAATTGAAATAGAGTTCATAGACGAGCAATGTCGTGACGCAAGCTAAACGATAGTGTTAACATTGGCATAACTAAGAGATAGTTGAAACGAAATGAATATTAAACAATTCCCTGCATACATCATGATAGTGCTGATATTACTTCAGTCATTTTCTGCTGTGGCAAAAGTTGCTGATGTTCATATTGTTGATTCCGAGCATATAAAAACCGAGCATGTTCATGCTTTAGATGACCACATTTCTTCTGAAAAATTAATACAATCATCAGCAGATAATGACCAACACAACCCCGCTGATTGTCATCATTGCGGACACTGCAATGGCTCGCATGTACAGTTTGCTGCGCATGTTTACATCAGTAGAGACATTGATTTCAAATCAAGTCAGGTATTTGATTATTTAAAAGTAGTCATTGAAGCTCCCCCTTCCAGATTACTTCGACCTCCCAAAAGTTAGTCCTTTTATTTAATTGGCGCGTTAGGCGGTGAAGCCAACGCTCGTTTCATAAAATAAACAGGACAAAATATGAATATGTCTTATTTTAAGGCCCCCGTACTTGCTTGGAAGAAAGTAAAACGGTTGCTTCTGTTGTCGTTTTTAGTGACAACTAATAATGTATTTGCAAATGACTTAACTGTTGATTCAGTTTCATTGTCAGAGGCAATACAACGAACACTTGCAAACAACCCACAGCTAACAGCTTTTAAATACAAACAAAAGCGTTTAGACGGCGAGTTAGCTACCGCAGGGTTAAAACCTGAATATAACGTCAGCGCTGAATTGGAAAACTTTGCAGGTACAGGTGATGTATCTGGATTCAGCGACGCTGAACTTACCTTATCAATATCTTCCGTGGTGGAATTGGGAGATAAGGTAAATAGCAGAAAGCTTTATGTTAATGCCCAACAGCAAGCAATAGCTGTTGAAAAAAGAATACAAACACTCGATATTTTGGGTGAAGTAGCAGCTCGCTATATCGATGTTTTGACGTTACAGCAAATCATGCTCGTCAATGAAAATGCAGAAAAGCTAGCACGAGAAACCTATCAAACTGTCTCCAAAAAAGTTCGTGTTGGTTCGGCACCGTCATCAGAGCAAAAACGAGCTGATGCAGCTTTAGCAACAGCTCGACTAAAGACGCTAACCATTTCCAAGCAGTTAGAGGCCAGTGTTCGTAAGTTAGCTATTATGTGGGGAGAACAATCACCGCAATTCTCTCGTGTATCAGGCGATTTATTTGCACTTCCCAAAACAATATCACTCGAATACATCATGGCTCAACTTTCTCAAAGTCCTCATATATTAGCTTATGCAGAGCAATCGAGAATTCAGCAAGCTCAATTACAATCAATCAACGCACAAAGCCACGCTAATATAACGTGGAGCGCAGGTGTGAAAAGACTTGAAGGTAGCAATGAGACTGCGTTGGTTGCAGGAATTAGCGTCCCTCTGTTTACGAGTGATAGAAATAGAGGCAGCTATCAATCTCAAAAAGCAAAACTCGATGAAGTTGAGCAGCAACGGAAAGCCAGTGAGCGAGCAATTTACAGCCAATTAGCGACATTTTATGCGGCTCAGGAAGAGGCTCGCCTTACGGTTGAAACCTTACAAACCAGTATTATTCCGCCTCAAGAAAGTGCTTTGTCATTAGTGCAAAAAGCCTATTCGGACGGGCGCTTTAGTTATTTAGAGCTAGTTTCAGTTCAAAAAGAGCTTATTGAGATGCAATATGCGCTTATTTTTGCCGCAAGTGAGGTTCACAAACAAAGCGCCTCCATTGAGTCCTTATCAGGCATTCCATTAATTTCTTCCGGCAATACAGAAAGCCAACTTTCAAGCTTTATTGAGAATTAATCATGAAAAAGAAAAATATATTAAATTCACCAATCAGCCTTTTCAAATTAATGCTTGTTGCTGTAATTGGTTTCACCTCCATCACGACCTCAGCCAGTGAAGAACACAAAGATGAAATAGTCTCTATGTCTGTTGAGATGGCTAAACAAAACAGCATTGAAACAGTAGCAGCAACTAGCGGTGTTATTCATAACGAAGAAGTTGTATATGGAAAAATCGTTGCCGATCCTGCCTCACTTGCGCACGTTAACGCTAGATTCGATGGTGTTATTAAGGAAGTAAAAGTCAATCTCGGCGAAGAGGTCAAAAAAGGTGAAACGTTGGTAGTGATTGAATCCAATGAGAGCTTAAATCAATATTCGATAAAAGCACCAATGTCTGGGCGTATAGTCGCTAGGCAAGCCAATATTGGCGAGCTTACAAATGGTGAAAACTTGCTGACAATAGCCAATTTTGACGTGGTTTGGGCACAACTATCAGTGTTTCCTACTCAGCTAAGTAAGGTTAACGCTAACCAGCAGGTGCTAATTCATAGCACTGAATTTAATCAAAGTGCGCAAATTAGCTATTTAACACCATCACTAAACGACAAGCCATACTCATTGGCATTTGTAAAATTGGATAACAAAACCAACAAGTGGCCGCTTGGCACTGTAATTAAAGGTGCGGTTACGACCAGTCAACACTCTGCTCCAGTTGTTGTGCCAAAAGGAGCCATTCAAGAGTTTGAAGGCAAAGATGTTGTTTTTATTAAAGAAGGCAATGAATACCACCCTAGCGCCGTAAAAACTGGCGCTTCAGACGCTATCAATATTGCTATCATCGACGGTTTGAACGTCGGCGAAAGTGTGGTTGTAAAGAACAGTTATCTGCTAGTTGCTGATCTAAAAAAATCGGAGGCTGGACATGAACACTAATCTCCGACCTTTTTGTCCTCTACATATTGGCTTCAGTATTATCGAGGTGAAAATATGATCGCTTGGATACTAGAATTATCTATCCGTAGACGTGGTACTATGTTGCTTATGGCCTTGTTTATCATCGCTTTAGGAATATGGAACTATCAGAAGCTACCTATTGACGCTGTGCCAGATATAACCAATGTACAGGTACAAATAAACACGCAGGCTCAAGGTTATTCACCTTTGGAAACAGAGCAACGGATTACGTTTATCGTCGAAACGGGCTTGGCGGGTTTACCTAAGCTGGATTATACCCGTTCACTTTCTCGATATGGCCTGTCGCAAGTGACTGTTGTGTTTGAAGAAGGCACAGATTTGTATTTTGCCAGAAACCTAATCAATGAGCGACTTAGCGCAATTAAGGAGCAACTACCGTTTGGCATTGAACCAGAAATGGGACCAATTGCTACGGGCCTCGGTGAAATATACATGTACAGTATAACTGCCGACGAAAGTGCAAAGCAGAATAATGGCTTACCCTATGATGCGATGGCGTTAAGGGAGATCCATGACTGGGTAGTGAAACCACAACTTGCATTGGTTAAAGGGATTACGGAAATCAATGCAATTGGTGGCTATAAAAAGCAATACCATATCAATCCCGATCCGTTAAGGATGTTGCACTTCGGTATTACCAGTGAAGCACTATCAAATGCAATAATGCGAAATAATGCAAATCAAGGGGCTGGATTCATCGAAAGAAGCGGACAGCAAATTCTTGTTCGTTCACAAGCTCAGTTGCAATCTATTCAAGACATCCAAAACGTCATTATAAAAAGCGACGACGGCACACTTGTAAAAGTTAAAGATGTCGCCGAAGTTGCGATAGGAAAAGAGCTAAGGACAGGAGCTGCATCACTGGAAGGCAAGGAAAGTGTGATTGGCACCGCAATGATGCTGGTAGGAGAAAATTCACGCTCGGTGGCATTGGCTGTTGGTGACAAGCTTAGTGAAATCCAAAACAGTTTACCTCAAGGCGTGTCCATAGTTCCCTTATATGACAGGACAACTCTGGTTGATAAAGCAATTAGCACCGTACAGAAAAATCTTATTGAAGGTGCATTACTGGTTATCTTCGTATTGTTCCTATTACTGGGTAACATACGCGCCGCTTTGATTACCGCCGCAGTAATTCCTTTGGCAATGTTGGCAACAATCACGGGCATGGTTCAAAGCAAAGTCTCTGCGAATTTAATGAGTCTGGGAGCCTTAGATTTTGGATTGATTGTCGATGGCGCGGTAATAATCGTTGAGAACTGCATTAGGCGGTTAGCAGAAAGCCAAAAACGAAATAGTTCTGTCATTTCCCTGAAAGAACGCCTAGACATTGTTTATTCTGCTACCAATGAGGTTATACGACCTAGTGTTTTTGGCGTATTGATCATAACGATTGTCTATTTACCTTTGTTTACCTTATCGGGTGTCGAGGGCAAAATGTTTCATCCGATGGCCGCAACGGTGATAATCGCTCTATTGTCTGCAATGGTATTTACCTTCACGCTAGTCCCCGCTGCGGTTGCTTTATTCTTGAAAGGCAAAATCAGCGAAAAAGAAAGTCCAGTAATTGTCGGCGCTAAGTCAGTTTATAGTCCTGTTTTGAAGTGGGCTTTAAAACTACGTTGGCTAGTTGTTTGCGGCGCTGCTTTACTTGTGACATTTAGCATATTACTTGGTAGTAAATTAGGATCTGAATTTGTTCCTCAACTTAATGAAGGTGACATTGCACTGCACGCGATGCGTATTCCGGGCACGGGTATTGACCAAGCTGTAGAAATGCAGAAGGTACTTGAACAACAAATTATGAAATATGATGAAGTTGTTACGGTGTTTTCAAAAACGGGCACAGCAGAAGTTGCGACAGACGCGATGCCGCCAAATGTGACTGATACTTTTCTGATATTAAAGCCGAGAGAGCAATGGCCCGACCCTAATTTAACGAAAGAGGATTTTGTTGAAAGGCTGGAAAAAGATCTCAGCTCTATTCCCGGCAATAATTATGAGTTTACTCAACCAATTCAGATGCGATTTAACGAATTAATTAGCGGAGTAAGAGCTGATTTAGGGATTAAGCTCTACGGTGATGATCTATCCCAACTTGTCATTTCTGCACAAGAAGTTTTGGCTACACTCAATACAATTTCAGGTGTTGCTGATGCGCGGCTCGAACAAGTTGATGACGTGCCTATCTTTACCGTTAACCCCAAGCCTGAAGCATTAGCGCTATACGGGTTGGATGCAAGCGACTTACAGTCTTGGTTAAAAACAGTCGTGTCAGGTGAAGGCGCAGGGTTAATATTCGAAGGTGATCGTCGATTTGAAATTGTAGTTAGATATCCTGAGCTGTTGAGAGCCAACCTTGATCAGCTAGGTAATTTGCCAATCGCGACAGAAAGTGGTGAGTTTGTACCTGTAAGCGAAGTTGCAGAGTTAAATTATACGACAGTTCCAAGTCAAATAAGCCGAGAAAATGGTAAGCGACGAATTGTAATTACAGCAAATGTTAGAAACCGAGATCTAGGCTCATTCGTACAAGAGGCACAGCAAAAAATTCAACAAAATGTTGAATTGCCTGCTGGTTATTGGCTTGAGTACGGCGGAACATTTGAGCAACTTGAGAGTGCAACGCAAAGATTATCCATCGTAGTACCTGCCACATTGTTTGTAATTTTGACACTGCTTGTCATAGCATTTAGTTCAATAAAAGATGCCCTGATCATATTTAGTGGTGTGCCTTTAGCACTTACAGGCGGCGTATTGGCTTTGTGGTTAAGAGACATGCCTCTTTCAATTTCTGCTGCTGTTGGATTTATCGCTCTTTCAGGGATAGCTGTATTAAATGGACTGGTGATGCTGTCATTCATTAAACAGCGATTACTTGAAACAGGAGAGCTAATAAACTCAATTATCGAAGGTGCAACTATCAGGCTTCGCCCTGTATTAATGACCGCTTTGGTTGCTAGCTTAGGTTTCATTCCTATGGCATTAAACGTCGGAACTGGGGCTGAAGTTCAGAGGCCATTAGCAACGGTGGTAATTGGAGGGATTATTTCCTCTACTTTACTTACTTTAGTTGTTTTGCCTGTTCTATATAGAATTGTTTACAGTAAATACAAATCTTAACTTTAATTTAGAGGCTTCTCGTAATGTTTTCGAGAAGCCTTTTGTTAAGTTACTTTTGCTCGTTCAGGTGTGTAAAAAGACCTATTTAAAACTAAATTACTTTTAAGACGCCGCGATACATTTGTATCTGACAATGAAACTCATGCTCTCCCTGTGACAAGTTTAATAAGGTAATTTGAGTAATTTCATTTAACTTAAGCTGTTCGCTTATATCCAATGAAGGAATAAGCATTATTTCAGCGCAGGGGGATTGCTCTTTATGACCGTTATGAACGCACGTCATTATTGCTAATTGCGCAGATTATGAATGAAACTGGTAAACGGATTATCATTTTTTGTACTGACAGAACCATTAATAATCTTTGAACAATCGCCCCGTTTGTGAGTACTTTCAATGTCCTCAAGAATAGACTTTAATGATCGGCCTAGCCGATCAAGGCGAGTAACTATTACCTCATCACCCTACCTGATGAAATCGATTAGCTTCTTTAACTTTTTTCATTTCTAACCGAAGTACCAGACACATTGCCTTATAATATTTTTTTACAACCATAATAGCCCAACTGAACAGTTGAGCATTCAAATCTTGTTCTCTAGTAGATACTCTTGCAAAACCACTTTCATGTGTAGGAAACTTTTAGCTTTCGGACATGAACGAGATAAAAGATCAATATTCGTTCATTTAAAAAGTGAAATAAATGACAACTCTAACTATCAAGATTAATTCTTCCACATGCTTTAACTGTGTCTTCACTTGTACACGAGCTTACATTTGTTGAAGCTCAGCTTGTAGTACTTTGAGTTCCCACATTAGATTGTTAACTAAAGCCAATTCCGCCTGTGTCTATCACAAGTTCAAAACTCAAACTCTAAATATAAGCTGATTTGATCTCCTTCAAAGAAGATTTTTTGCCCATAAACTCTTACACCGAAATGTGTAGATTAGTACTGATTCACAATAATTGCGCTGAAATTGAGTCAATCGTATTACAAATACTCTTATTGATACTGGCTCATTACTTGCAATTTTTCGAGAACATGACCACATGTAGAGAATAATAGGCTAACAGTGGGAAATATTTACACTATCAATGTAAGGATTACTTATGAAATACTCAAGATTTGCTGCAATGATCATCACCTCAACCATTGCTATGTTTGTCATGATGTATCTCAACACTTACGCAGTATCACATATATGGTTTAGTGAAACGCGTATCTATATGGCGTTGTATATGGGAGCAGGTATGGCAATGATCATGCTGGCCTTTATGCTTGGCATGTACAGTAACAAGAAGCTCAACATGGCTATTTTTCTATTGGCGACAATACTGTTCGCCATATGTCTTTATCTTGTTCGCTCTCAAAGCACAATTTCTGACACTGCCTACATGAAAGCGATGATTCCTCATCACTCCATTGCTATTCTTACTAGTGAGCATTCAACTTTGGAGGATGTACGCGTGCGTGAATTGGCAAATGGTATTATTAAAGCCCAACGAAAAGAAATAAAAGAAATGGAATGGCTGATTAAGGATATTTCTGAAAATGGAAAGGTCAGCTCACAAGCTCAGGCTGAGCAACGACCGCTCCCAAAGTTTGAAGGCACACTGAACAAAGGAGACTAAGATGACTAAGACAGCTACCCTGTACAGAATGGTCACTGACGAACATATCTGCCCCTATGGTTTAAGGTCGAAAGATTTGCTGGAGAGGCAAGGGTATGATGTAGAAGATCATAAGCTCACGTCAAGACAACAAGCTGATGACTTCAAAGATAAGCATGATGTCAAAACTACGCCACAAACCTTTATTGAAGGAAAGCGTGTCGGAGGATACGATGACTTAAGAGAGTATTTTGGTAAAGATGAAGCAGGTCAAACTGGCACAACCTACACGCCAGTTGTAGCCATTTTCTCGATAGCTGCACTTCTTGCTGTCGCATCTCAACATTTTGCTTCCGGCTCATTTATCTCCATCAGAACACTGATGCTATTTATAGCTTTTTCAATGACGCTCTTAGCGGTGCAAAAACTGAAAGACCTATACAGTTTCACAAATTCGTTTATTACTTATGATTTACTAGCGATGAGATGGATAAGATATGGTTATATTTATCCCTTCATTGAAGCATATGCAGGTATTGGTATGGTTGCCCAACTACAGCCTCTCGCAGTGGCACCATTTTCATTGTTTATCGGCACAGTTGGAGCAATTTCAGTTTTCAAAGCCGTTTACATTGACAAACGCCAGTTAAAGTGTGCCTGTGTAGGCGGCGATAGTAGTGTGCCACTTGGATTTGTATCGCTATCTGAAAACTTATTTATGATCGCGGGAGCATTGATTATGCTGCTGATGTAAAGGTATAGCTCTATTCGGCGGCTCCTTAACTGTTAAGATTAGACCTAGGATGCCAGCCCACACCTTTCTAATCCATATGTAACATTTTTTCTGTCGTACTGGCATCAAGATAACCAGAACTGAGCAAACAATCTCAAAGGTTGTACAAAATAACACTAAAGCTTTTTCATTAAGTTTTATTGTTATGCTCTTGTGGTGGCTTTCGCCACCACTTTATTAGTTTTCAAGTTCCACCATATCTTTCGCTGCAATGTCACCAGACACTAGCTTTACAGTTGCGAAATGATCATTCACAATTTTAGTAATTTGTACCGTTCCTACCTTTTCGATAGTGTAGGGATCGTCACCTTCACTCAATACTATTCTTTCATGGAATCTAATAACACTGTATTTTTGCCCAACCTCTGCGCCATGCTTAGCACCAATACAGATTAGAGTTCGATTATCAGAACTTTCTACTACCTGACCTCTCATCATGTATTTATGATAAAAAGTGGTATTAGAACAACCCACTAAATATAAACCGAATGTAAGCAATAAAAGAGCTTTTATATAGGGTGTTTTCATCACTGTTACCTCATTTGACTAACTAATTATCTATACACTTTTTTATGAATTCATTTGTTTTTCCGGCCAGCCCCCGAAGGTGCTTGATGACAACTCCAAGGCTTATGAACAGAGTTATCTTTGATGTTCTGATCAACAAATTTATAGTAACTTTCTTTAGTATGTGTCCACCAATCATCATGAACATCTGCGCCATACTTACGGATTACCTCCTCAATCCCATCAAGGCTTACGTTTGCGGCATCATAGGCAAGGTGTATTTCACCTTCTTTGATGTTGTAACTAACTTCATCTATACCAAAAAGCTGATCTATTTCTTTTACTAACTCGTCACAGCTTTCTTCTGTGACATTGCTAAGCTTTAGATTTCGAACAACTAAATTCTGCTCTCTAACGCCAACTCTATGATCTAAATCGCTCATAATTTTTCTCCTAATGTTTGTGTGAATGCTGTTGATTGCTATCTTTAATTTCTTCCATTTTCCGGTTCATCTGCGGCATCATGTTTTCCATCATTTCCAGATGATGTTCAGCCATTGCAATTTGTTTATGTATAGGTTTGTCTTCCATATCTCGATGCATGATCTGCATAATTTTCATCATTGAACGTCTATGTTTATGCATCATTCTTTTTTGCTTTTCAGGATCTTGTTCAGATTTAATTGCTAAAACTTCTTTTTTCATTTCCATCATCTTTTTATGCATTTTTTCCATATTTTCATGCGACATTGCCATGCCTTGATGCATATCAGAATTATTCGCACCTTCATGTTTATGCTCATTGTTTTGAGCAAATAAACTTGTGGCCGCCAATAGTGAGCTGACAAATAAAATTGATTTACCTAACGTTTTCATGATTTTTACCTTCTATGTTTTTATTAAAATTTGGAATCCAACTTGGTGTCGATTCCATATATCTGTGGTACTCCGAACCAAACTCGGCAATCGCTTGTGCTTCTTCGCGTTTCGCTAGCTTGACGTAAACAACGACTAAGATTGGAAACATCGCAAGTGTTGGGATGGTCGGCCACTGCAATAAAAAGCCGAACATGATTAGAATGAATGCTACATACTGTGGATGACGACACCTTGCATACCATCCTGTGGTCGCTAATTGATGATTTTTTTGCGCGTGATGTAATACATTCCATGCTGAAGACAACATAAAGAAGCCAGCAACAATAAATACCATACTCGCTATATGAAATGGGTCCCAATGGGCATCACCTTCAAAACCAAAGAAAGTATGCAATAAGTGCCCATTTTCATGCGCAAAGAAGTTAACTTCTGGATAGGTCTCCGTCAGCCATCCCGATAGAAAATAGATAGTTAAAGGAAAGCCATACATTTCAGTAAATAGGGCAACAATAAAGGCGGAGAACGCTCCAAGGCTTCGCCAATCAGTAGATGTTTTTGGTTTGACAAAACTAAAGGCAAAAAAGATAAAAATTGCTGAGTTCAGTATCACCATTGACCATAAGCCATAATCATATGTCTCATTCATCACTGTTCTCCTTTTTATGTGATTCCTTACGTCCTTCTTCTAAACCTTGTATGTAGCCGTCACGATAGGCAGCATTTTTATCCGTGAGTTCTTGAAAGCTCTCTTCCTTTTTCTCATCAGGCGCATGTGAATGATCGTGGCCATGTTTGCCATGACTGCCATGCATAAATACGTGCATCAACGGGCATAGCAATAAAATCAAATAAGGAAGAAATTGCAGTACATGCTGTCCATGTTCAAAGATTAAAAAATAGGTGGCTGCCGCAATAAGCACCAATGCAGCCCAACCCGTGGGTGTTGACCAAAATTTAGGGTGCTCATTTTTCATATTGGCCTCCTATTGACCTTAAATCTTCCGCTGAAGCTTCAGACTTAGAATTTATCCAGAAGAGATTATCCACAAGGGAGATACTAACTAGTCCTTCTCCTTCAACGTTGGTATACGCTGCATCAAGCAAAACTTTAGCAACATGTTCTGCATCATCAAAAGCAACATAAATTGTCATAACTATATGTGCTGATAAGTGATTTCTGTTGTAAGTATCAGCATATGCACCTCTGCCCGTTGCTTTATGAATGGTAAAGCCTTTATAGCCATGTGAAAGTAGTGCCTCTTCTACTCGTGTTAACACCATTTCATCGAAAATGGCGGTCACTTTTTTCATGTTCATAAACCCTCCTAAACAACCTTTAAGACACCGCGATACATTTGCATCTGACAATGAAACTCATGCTCTCCCGGTGATAAGTTCAATAAAGTAATTTGAGTAATTTCATTTAATTTAAGCTGCTCGCTTACCTCCAATGATGGAATAAGCATTGTTTCAGCGCAGGGTGATTGATCTTTGCGCATAAACTTCAGAGTGACAGGTTGACTAGCAGACACTTGGATTGAGGATGGTGAATACACGCCATCCCTCACTTCAATGAGTACTTCATTACCTTGAACAATTGTTTTATTGGGTTTGAATAGCCAAAACCACCAAACAATCAGTGCGATTAACACTAAGCCTAATAAGTTAATTAACATCATCGTGTTTCTCCTTAATTCTCTTTTGCTTTAAACAAGCGAAGTCGATTTGCATTTGACACTACAGTCAATGACGAAAACGCCATTGCAGCACCTGCAATTACAGGGCTAAGCAGAATGCCAAAGAAGGGATATAGAATCCCCGCAGCAAAAGGAATCCCGGCTACGTTATAGACAAACGCGCCAAACAAGTTTTGTTTTATATTTCGTAAAGTAGCTTTGCTTACCGCTATGGCATCAGCTAGGCCATGAAGTGAACCACGCATTAGGGTAATGTCAGAACTTTCGATAGCTACATCAGTCCCTGTGCCTATTGCGAAGCCAACATCGGCTAACGCTAGCGCAGGAGCATCGTTGATGCCATCTCCTGTCATACCAACAATTTCGCCGCCTTCTTGTAGCTCTTTCACCTTGTTGGCTTTATCTTCTGGCAGCACTTCAGCAAGAAACTCACTAATACCCGCTTTTTTGGCAACAGCAGCAGCGGTTTCCTTGTTATCACCCGTTAACATGATGACGCGTATACCATTAGCCTGAAGTCGTTTGATAGCAGAGATTGAGTCTGACTTAATAGGATCTGCAACAGCAATGATTGCTGCAAGTTCACCATCTACAGCAAAGTACATAGGTGTTTTGGCTTCTTTGGCTAAAGACTGCGCTTGTTCAACAAAGCCTGTGAGGTCTATGCCTTTTAACTTCATTAGTTTATCGTTTCCGAAAAGCAGGGCATTATTGTTGCAGTTTGCTTCTACACCAAAACCCGTAATGGCGTTAAACGCTTCAATTTTTAGTAACTCAATATCCTTATCTAACGCACTTTCAACAATCGCTTGCGCTAAAGGGTGCTCTGAGCCGCTCTCTAAACTTGCAGCAAGCTGTAGTACGTCTTTTTCGTCCGTAGCTTTTGCTAAAACAATATCGGTTACCTTAGGTGCCCCTTCAGTAATAGTGCCCGTTTTATCTAAAATCATGGCAGTGATTTTAGAGGCGGTTTGCAGTGCTTCACCGTTTCGAATAAGCACGCCTGCTTCTGCGGCCTTTCCTACTCCGACCATGACAGACATGGGCGTTGCCAAGCCCAAAGCACATGGGCAGGCAATAATGAGTACAGTAGTTGCTGATACGATGGCAAAAGCAATTGCTGGCTCAGGTCCAAAGTTAAGCCATGCTAGCGCACTTAACACAGAGATGATCATGACAACAGGAACGAAAAAAGCTGAAATAACATCAGCCAAGCGGCCAATCGGCGGTTTAGAATTTTGTGCTCGTTTCACCATATTGATGATTTGCGCAAGCGCCGTGTCTTTTCCAACACGTGTGGCTTTAAACATAATCATGCCTGATTTGTTCAAAGTACCAGCGACAACCTCATCTTCTTCGGCTTTTTCAACAGGCATAGGCTCGCCTGTCAGCATGGACTCATCAATAGAGGTGTGCCCTTCCAATACCACACCATCGACGGGAATTTTTTCGCCCGGTTTTACCTTTACAATATCGTTAAGTAAAACCTGCTCAATACCAATCTGAACTTCTTTGCTATCACGAACTACGGTTGCCGTTTTGGCCTGCAAGCCGATAAGACGCTTAATGGCCTCAGAGGTTTTACCTCTGGCTTTTATTTCTAATGCCAGACCTAAATCAATTAAGCCAATGATCATGGCGGTAGCTTCAAAATAAACATGCCGTGCCATTAATGGAACGGCGTCAGGTGCAAACACGACAACCATCGAATACACCCAAGCTGTACCTGTTCCTAAAGCTATTAAAGTGTCCATATTAGCGGAGTGGTTTTTAAAGCTTTTCCAAGCGCCAACATAAAAATGCTTACCTGAAAAATACATAACACCAAAAGTTAAAATGCCTACAACCAGCCAAGACATGCGTTCAAGGTTTGTTTCAACCGTCATTTCTCCAACCACAATGCTGTAGATCATCAAAGGAACACCGAGTGAAAGGGCAATAAACGTATCGCGCATTAGTTTTTTATAATATGCCCAATCAGCCGCTTCTTTCTCGTCAAGCGCATCTGCTGCCGAGCTATCATCAATTGGCTTCGCGTTATACCCCACAGACTCAACAGCTTTGATCAATTCTTCTGTCTTAGCTGTCCCAGAAACTGTTACAGTCCTATCAGCAAAATTCATTTCCGCACTGACTACACCAAGAGTTGCCTTTAACGCCCCTTCAATTTTGCCTACACAGCTAGCACACCCAGCTCCTTCAATGATGAGCTGTTGGTTATGTGATACTTTCTCCAACGTATTCTCCTTACTTTTACACGAAGAGGATTGAGCTTTTGCCTGACAGCAACAGCCTGATTCGGTTTCTATATTTGTATTAGTAGTCACCATTTTTCCTCCTATGCCTTTTTAATTTGCTCAAAGTTTTCGATGAGATGACAAACCATGTTTGCAGTCGGCGCTTTGTCTTCCATTTCTTCCCATTGAGAAAGAGCTGAAGACATTTTTCCTCGAAGTGCCAACATTGCTTGAAACTGTTTTTCTGTTTCTTCAAGCCTCTCTTTGATCAGGCTTCTGACTAATGGGCACGCACTTTTACCATCTTCAGATTCATTAAGAATTTGCTTGATATCAGCAACGGAAAAACCAAGGTTTCTGGCACTTAAAATGAATTTAAGTCTCGATACCTCTTTATTCGAGTATGACTTGTAGCCGTTCACTGACTTAGCAGGTTTTAACAGTCCCAATCGAGTGTAATAGCGCACCGTATCAGCAGTCGTTCCAAGGCTTTTTGCCAACTCTGTTACTTTCATATTTACTCCTTAGTTTTTCACCTAAGTTTGTACTCTCATCTACAGCTTAGACCTGTGTCTAAGACACAGGTCAAGCGCTTCCTTATGATTTAATGTACTCAGCTATTGCTTTTATCTGTTGCTCGTTTAGCGGCATTTTAGGCATAGGCGAAGATGAGTTATTAAACTGAGGGTTTTGGAGCTTCTTAATAAAGAAGCCGATCCCTTTGTTTTTAATCGTTTCATCTAACGCTGGGCCAACAGTGCCACCATCACCTTTCAATGAATGGCAGCCTTGGCAACCAAATTGAGTAAACAATTGCTTTCCATCAGGCGCAATCATCTTTTCTGGCGCTACTTTTTTTGCTAAAGGTACGCTTTGGCTAGTTAGTTCCAAAAATTCAAGAACAGCTTGCGTTTCTTTACCTGTTAAATGCGCCTTTTCTCGCATATGCGGCATAATGACTTTCCATTCGGGAATAGAAAATTCATGAACAGCGCGAGCGTTATGGCATCTTGCACAATTGTTATTGATCACTTCCGCACCGGAAATCTTCTCTTCTGCATGAGAGCTAAAAGCAGACAAAAGAGATAAGCTGACAACCAGTAATATTTGAATAATTGATTTCATCTAAGTATCTCCCCTTAAAAGCCATAGCTGTATTGGATAGCGAAGCGCTTGTCGTCTTCCCCATCGTGAACGGTGGTATCTTCGTATGTCGCCTTAATGACAGCTCGACTGTCTAACCAGTAATTAATGCCATAAGCCCAACGCTCTGCTTCGTTAATTTTATTGGTCTCAGCATATTCAACGACGAAATCTGTTCCTTGTAATACATTGAACATTTTTCCTGCCATAAAAGTTGCTTGGAGATACCAGCCATTGCGATCAAATGTGATCACTTTGTTTTCTTCATGTTCATCTTCTTCGAAGGCATCAGTTTCTGTTTTGATGTATTCCCCTCTGACGATGTAATGGTTACCAATCCAGTTGATATCAAAGCCAGTTGCTGTAAACCCTAGCTCTTCATCATCATCATATTTTGCCGTGTAATAGGAAGCGCCAACCTCAATGCCCGGAAGAAAGGCATACGCAATACGCCCCCCAAATGCTTTGTCAGAGTTGTTATCCGCACTCGTTGCTTCAAACGCGAGTTCAGGAAGTTCCAAAGCGTGATCATCAACTTCTTCATGCTCGTCTTCCTCTTCAGCATGTTCATCGATAACCTCCTCTTCGTGTTCATCCTGCACAGGCTCTTCATCATGGGCATCTTCTTCATCTTCATGAGGAGCCTCGGCAGCAAGCCCATTTGTCATGTATACATCAAAGAAAATTTTCTGATTTTTACCCAAAGGAATTATGTGTTGAATGCCAATACCAATATCACTCATCACGGGTAACAAACCTTGCATAGGTTGATAACCACCATGACCACCTAACCCGCCATAAATACCGGGAGAGAACGCTGAGCGATTAATCCAGCTAGGATGTAGATTCGGCCCATACTGGCCAAATGGGAGTAGAAATTTACCTGCGGTAAAAGTAGTTGTATCTGAAAGGAAATAATGAATATCAGCGTATTCAAGCTCGACTTCAGTTTCCCCATTTTCATCGACTGAGATTTCAGTTTCAGCTTCTATATGCATTTTGTCATTGAGACTAAACAAGAAAATAGGTACAAATCGCGCACTGAATGCACTTGTATCCATCAATTTGCTGCCTTCGTATTTTACGTCTCCATACCCCGCTAACGCGAAGCGACTATTATTTTGTTGTTCATTCGCTAAGAGATGTCCACTCGCAACAGCGGTAGCTATTGCAAATGGCAATAATTTGAGCATGTTCATCATGCCTCCCAAAAATATTGTGCTAATTGTTCAAAACAGTTGGTTATTTAAACCAATGAATAAATCGTTCTATTTTTGATGGGAGTGGCGAAAAAAAGACGCACTGATCCCGTGATTAGCCAATAATTGGTGGACGATAAAGTAAGAGATGGATACCAGATTTTGGTAGAGGTGTACGCTGTAGAAATAGCTCAGAGTAAATATTGCAAATACCTTCCTCTTGCGCTTGCACAAGATAGGCATTTAAATGAAAGCTTGAACAAAATCCCCCCTCACAACAAACACAATCACTAGCTTTGCATTTTTCACATACTTCATCACCATGACGGTGTTTAGAGTCTTGCGAGTTTACAGTGTGATAGTGACTATTGTCATTCATTGATTGATGGTGAATATTTTTGCTTCGTTGCATAATATGAGTGTCGGAAGATCCATTTTGATGTTCTTCACAATTCATTGGCTTAGCTGTAACAAAACTATGCTGCGTAAGCAACACAGTTATTATCACTATTTTAAACCACCTGAAAAGTCCAAACATTATCATTCCTTCTTTAGCACCTACAATATTAGCCAC
>NZ_JAKEVN010000083.1:0-19752 GCF_022398505.1 Pseudoalteromonas sp. Isolate3
GGTTTATACAATCCGGTTTATACAATCCAACCTTTGTGCCATTATTTTTTATTATTTAATTTCAATTAGTTATGAATAAAAACTGGTTTTTGCACAAAAAAAATGCACCCTAATGGTGCATTTTTTTAACAATTAGCCAGCGCTGGTGCATTAAGCACAACTATAACTGAACTAAGCAGTTCCGATCTTGCTGTTTGGCTTGATATAAGGCTTTGTCAGCAATGCGCATCGCAGCTGTAAGTGATACTTTTTGGAATAGGGTCATACCGATGCTCATCGTTAATGAATAAGGCTCACCGTTAATTGAAAAAGCATGACTCGCTAACTGCTCTCTGAAAATATTGAGTTTAGATTCTGCGTTAGCTAAATTCATATTGTGCAGAACCACTGCAAATTCTTCGCCGCCAATTCTAGCGATAGTGAAGTCATCAAATTTAGTCTTTAAAAATGAAGACACTTGTTTTAGAGCCTGATCACCTGCTTCATGACCAAACTGGTCATTCACATTTTTAAAGAAGTCGATATCAAGCAAGGCCAGTACGTTTTCTTGCTCAACATTTTTAAGTAATTTTTCTGCGTATTGATAAAAATAGCGACGATTATGCAAGCCAGTTAAATGGTCGCGGTAGGCGCTTTCTTTTATATCGGCTATTAAAGCAAGCTGCTCCATGGTTTGCATAACACGGCAATGAAATTCTTCATTCATAAACGGCTTAGTTAAAAAGTCGTTTGCTCCGTATTTAATAAAACGCGCCGACAAGCCATGCTTACCCGCACCGGATAACCCGATAATTGCTAAGTCATCACGGCCACGGAAATTACGCACCGCTTTCACTAACTCAAAACCATCCATTGTTGGCATTGCATAGTCTGTAAGTAACAACTTAATCTCAGGGTCGTCTTTTAACATTTGCAATGCTTGCTCACCATCTTGGGCATCGCGTACATCAAACAATTGCTTTTCGAGCATTTGCTTCATTAAAGTGCGGCTCAATACTGAGTCATCGGCTACTAGCGCTTTACTCCCATCATTTCTAAGTAGTTGCGCAACAAGCTTTATCGCATAATGATATGAATCACGGTTATCTTTAACCACGTAATCTACTACACCAAGCTCTAACATTTGCTGGCGAATATATTCATCAATCTTTGATGTCAGGACCACGGTTGGAATATTTTTTGATAAGGTGTATTTAGCTACTTCGCCATTCATCGCATCCGGTAGCGTTAAATCGACTAAGGCTAAGGTGTAATCGTGCTCTGATATTAAAGAGACGCCCTCTTTTAAAGACCACGCAAAGTCAACAGCTACATCTAAATAGTGAGCAGCGAGATGACGTAACACTTGCTGTACTACTTTACTGTCTTCGACGACTAATACTCTTTGCATTGCAACTTCTCTTTTCTAAGCACGTGTACACAGATTATAAACACGCTAAATATACGTCATTTTTTAATCTAGCTAAATAATTAAGCAAAATATCTTTGCTAAAAAAATGCACTTTTTTGTAATCGTTCAGCATTTCCGGTTATTTTACTATTTAACAGCTAATATTGGTCACTAGTCTCATTAGTTTGTCATCGAGTTGGCTTTACTTTTTAATAGCTGCAATTCGAATAATAAGGAATCAACATGAAACTAGTTAGTTTTATTGGCTTGTCAGTGACAGCACTAACACTGACCTTCAGTACTCCAAGCTTTGCAGATAATGGACGTCGTATTGACGTTGACAGCAAAGTAGTGACAGAGCATAAAGCTCGCATTAATGGTAAGCGCTTTTCATATACCGCAACCACTGGCACACAACCGGTTTGGAATGAACAAGGTGATGCCGTAGCAACGCTGCAATATACTTATTATACCCGTGATAAAGTAGACGATAGAACAAAACGTCCTTTGGTCTTTTCTTTCAATGGTGGCCCAGGCTCTGCATCAGTATGGATGCACCTTGCCTATACTGGACCACGTGTATTAAAAATTGATGACGAAGGCTACCCAGTTCAACCTTATGGCGTAAAAGATAACCCTTACTCAATTTTAGACGTGGCTGATATTGTTTATATCAACCCAGTTAACACGGGTTACTCACGTGTTCTTGAAAACGAAAAAGGTGAGCTGCCGAGTAAATCAGACCAACAAAAAATGTTCTTTGGTGTTAACGCTGACATCAAATACTTAGCAGAGTGGTTAAATACTTTTGTTTCTCGCAATGAGCGCTGGCGTTCGCCTAAGTTCTTAATTGGTGAGAGCTATGGTACAACGCGTGTATCTGGTCTTGCTCACGAATTACAAAATCGCCAATGGATGTATATCAACGGCGTTATTTTAGTATCACCAACTGAAATTGGTATTAAACGAGAAGGCCCGGTAGAAGCAGCTAATCGCCTACCTTACTTTGCAGCGACAGCTTGGTACCACAAAGCCCTCAGCGCAGACTTACAAGCAAAAGACTTAGACGAGTTACTACCTGAAGTTGAACAGTTCACCGTTAATAAGTTTTTACCAGCAATTGCTAAAGGTGGTTTTTTACCTGCAGATGAAAAGCGAGCAATCATTAAGCAAGCAGCAAAATACGCAGGCTTATCTGAGAAGTTTGTTGAGCAAAACAACCTTGATATTCCAACTAATTTCTTTTGGAAAGAGTTATTACGTGAGCGCGGCCAAACAGTGGGTCGTTTAGATTCTCGTTACCTAGGTATCGACAAACGTGATGCAGGTGAGTCTCCTGATTACTGGGCAGAACTGACTTCTTGGTTACACTCATTCACGCCTGCAATTAACTATTATCTTCGTGAAGAGCTTAACTACAAAACAGATATCAAATATAACCTATTTGGTAATGTTCACCCTTGGGACCGCTCAGGCAACAACACAGGTGAAAACTTACGTTTAGCAATGGCACAAAACCCATACTTAAACGTGATGATCCAATCTGGCTACTATGACGGTGCAACAAACTACTTTGATGCTAAATACACAATGTGGCAGTTAGATCCAAGTGGCAAAATGAAAGATCGCTTAAGCTTTAAAGGCTATCGTAGTGGTCACATGATGTATTTACGTCATGCTGATTTAGAGTCATCAAATAATGACTTACGTGATTTTATCCTTAAATCACTACCAGCCGAAAGCAAATCAGCAAAATACTAAACAGCGTATTTGCAAACCCATAATAGAAAAAGCCCGTTTTATGCGGGCTTTTGTTTTTCCACCAATCTATTTGGGTATATACTCAAGTCATTGATTTAAGGATTTGGATAATCAGCAAATGGCAGAAAAATTTCGTGTGATGTTTGCAGGCCTTGAAGCCGGTGTCGACCAAACACAAGCAACAGAACAACTAGCCGCAAAACTAAAAACAACAACAGACAAAGTAGCGACCCTGTTTGAGCATAAGCCATTATTTGCGCCGAGTGAGCAAGATAAAGCACTTAAACAAGCTAAGTTGCTTGCCAGTGTTGGCATTAAAGCTAAACTCCAAAGCGTTAATCAAACAGCCACCAGCAGCCAATCAACAAATTTAGCCGCACAAGCCAAAGAGCGTGAAGAACGTATTTTCGATGCCCTCGATTACATTACCAGTAGCCTTATTCGCCTAGAAGAAAAGCTAGATGACCTAGAGCAACGTTTACCTGAGCCAGAAAATAATAGTGTTGCTGATAGCGACGATAGCTGGCAAGAAGATGCTCTGCTGCTTGAAGACGAATTAACAGAGCCCGTTAAAAAACGCTCAAACACACTACTCTATTCGCTTATTGCGATGGTCATTTTATTATTAATCATTTTGGGTGTTGTGGAGCTTTTTCCTGAACTTTTCTCCTTTTTAGAAAGTTAACACTAATATTGACATGAGCAACACACGAGCAGAAATCAGACAATCCATTCGAAAAAAGCGCAATTCACTGACTGTTGAACAACAAAAAAATGCAGCAATTGCGCTAAAAGTGAATTTTACTCAACACTTAAAATCGTTAAAAACACCTAAAAACGCTCATATCGGCATTTATTTTAGTAATGACGGAGAGTTAGACACCTCATTGTTAATTAAAGAATTATGGGCGCATGGACAGTATTTATACCTGCCTATAATCCACCCCTTCAATGGTGCAACTTTATACTTTCAAAGGTATGAAGAAAATTCACCCATGACTGCAAACCGCTATGGTATCTTGGAACCCAAGTTAAATTGCAGTCAAATATGTCCTCTAGACAAGCTTGATATTTTACTTATGCCATTAGTGGCATTTGATGATCAAGGTAACCGTTTAGGAATGGGCGGCGGGTTTTATGACAAAACGTTGGCTCGGTATTACCAAGAAAACTGGCAAAAACCGATTTTGATCGGCCTTGCCCATCAATGTCAGCATGTTCCAGCATTGCCTATTGAATCGTGGGATGTACCGTTAAAACACATTATAACCCCAGAGAAAATCTACCAATGGTAAGCAAACTGTTTGTATACTATAGACCCTCTCTGACAGCTAACTGAGCACATAATTATGACGCAAGATGAATTAAAAAAAGCCGCTGCCTGGGCAGCCCTTGAGTTTGTAAACGAAAACACCATTGTTGGTGTAGGTACAGGCTCTACAGTGAATCACTTTATTGATGCACTTGATACAGTAAAAGACACCATTACTGGTGCGGTTTCTAGCTCTGAGGCTTCAACTGAAAAGTTAAAAGCACTGGGTATAGAAGTATTCGAGCTAAACGATGTATCAAGCCTTGATGTGTATGTTGATGGCGCAGACGAAATCAACCCACAAAATGAAATGATCAAAGGCGGTGGTGCCGCGCTGACACGCGAGAAAATCGTTTCAGCGGTAGCAAAACAATTTGTTTGTATTGTTGATGAATCTAAAGAAGTTACAACATTAGGCGCATTTCCACTACCGGTTGAAGTGATCCCAATGGCACGCAGCTATGTAGCTCGTGAACTAGTAAAACTAGGCGGTGACCCAGTTTACCGTGAAGGTGTTGTAACAGATAACGGTAACGTCATTTTAGACGTGCACAATTTAGATATCAGCAACGCCAAAGAATTAGAACTAACAATCAACCAGATTGTTGGCGTAGTAACAAACGGCTTATTTGCCCATCGTGGCGCAGATAAAGTCATTATCGGCACCAAAAATGGGCCGCAAATAAAGTAAATAGGAATGAGGATATGAGTAAGGTATCGTTAGCAAAAGACAAAATTAAAATTCTCTTGCTGGAAGGCGTGCACCAAAGTGCTGTAGAAACGCTTAAGCGTAATGGCTACAGTAATATTGATTACGTAAAAACATCCTTACCTGAAGACGAGCTCATTGAGCGCATTAAAGATGTGCATTTTGTAGGCCTTCGCTCTCGCACTCATATTAATGAAGCGGTATTAGAAGCAGCTGAAAAGCTAGTCGCAATCGGCTGCTTCTGTATCGGGACTAACCAAGTCGACCTGCAAGGTGCCCGTGAACGTGGTATTGCGGTATTTAACGCGCCATTCTCAAACACACGCTCTGTGGCAGAATTAGTACTTGGTGAAATCTTATTATTACTTCGTGGTATTCCAGAGCGTAATGCCCTAGCGCACCGCGGTGGTTGGTTAAAATCAGCCAACGGTTCATTCGAAGCACGTGGTAAAACGTTAGGTATTATTGGTTACGGCCACATTGGTACACAACTAGGTATCATGGCTGAAAATATCGGTATGAACGTTGAGTTTTACGATATCGAAGACAAACTAACACTGGGTAATGCAACGCAAGTTCATAACCTAACTCAGTTATTACAACGTGCCGATGTTATTAGCTTACACGTACCAGAAACACCGCAAACGAAGAACCTAATTGGTATGGCAGAGCTTGAAGTAATGAAGCAAGGCGCCATCTTGATCAATGCTTCTCGCGGTACTGTTGTTGATATTGATGCTCTAGCAGAATCACTGCGTGATAAAAAGCTGAGCGGCGCAGCAATCGACGTGTTCCCTGTAGAACCAAAATCAAATGATGAAGAGTTCGTATCACCGCTGCGCGAGTTCGATAACGTGATTTTGACTCCACACATTGGTGGTTCAACACAAGAAGCACAAGAAAATATTGGTATTGAAGTAGCAGGCAAACTTGCTAAGTACTCAGATAATGGTTCAACTATTACAGCAGTTAACTTCCCTGAAGTATCATTACCTGAGCTTGCAAACCGCAGCCGTTTATTACACGTACACCACAACCGCCCAGGTGTTCTAACGCAAATTAACCAAGCGTTTGCACAGCACGGAATCAACATCGCAGCCCAGTACTTACAAACAGACGAAGCGATTGGTTACGTAGTAATTGATGTAGATACAGATCAATCAGAAGTAGCTCTTAAAGAGCTAAGTGCTGTTGAAGGGACAATCAGAGCACGTATCCTTCACTAATCATTGGCATATCGAATAAATAAAAAGCGCAAACAGTTAAACTGCTTGCGCTTTTTTTGTTTGTAGAGCTAAGCTGAAAGCCCGTTGGTTTGAGCGCAGCGAAACCAAACACAAGAACCTAGCTTTAAGCCTTAAATTTTAAGCTCTAAGTCAAAAATAGCTCACCGTAGGCGTGAAATTTATTTCGCGCGAAGGCTTATTTCTAACAAATAAAACACCAATCATTTCTAAAAAACAGTAAAAATGAGAACAAGCTTGTATTTGGACAAAAAGTTTTTAGAGGCAAAAACGATTCACTCTATGTCGGCGAAAATAAACTCCCCCCTCCTCAGCCACACTTCCCTGTGTAAATCACGCCGATGAGTCAGTAAATTTTACTCATCAGTCGCTTGTGGTTCTGCGTCTTTATCTTGGTGTTTTTCGCTTATCATGGCGTTTAATTTCTCACCGCCTTTGATACCAAAATCTAACGTGCGGATTGGGAATGGAATGGTCATGTCAGCTTCACTTAGCGCGTTTCTTACTGCCACAACAGCCTTGTGACGAACGGTCATGAAATCCGCTTCGCCAGGGTATTTAATCCAAAACCAAACCAGTAGGTTAACGCTGCTATCACCAAAGCTTTCGGCGTAAACGGCGGTTTCTTCTTGTTTAATAACAAAATCAAACTCATTGATTTTTTTAACAATCACTTCTGCGGCTTGTTCTGGGTCGTCAGCATACGAAATACCCACTGGCACCTCAATACGACGCACTCCTAACGTGCTGTAATTACTGAGTATATTTCTAAATAGAATCTTGTTAGGCACTAAGATAAGTTGCCCATAAAAGTTCTCAATGAGAGTGTTTCTAAGATTAATCGCCCGTACTGTACCGAACACGCTTTCGGTGCGAATTACATCACCTGTTTTAAATGGTTTGCGGATCCCCATAGCAATACCTGCTATAAGATTCTCTGTCATATCCTGAAAGGCAAAACCAATCGCAAGACCAACAATACCAGCACCGGCAAGTAATGAGGTGACCGTGCCTCTGAGGCCCAGGAAATCAAGAGCTACGAATAAGCCTACACATAACACAATAACCTTGGCTATCGATGACATTAAGTCTGCTATTTGCGAAGACTCTAACGAGCGGCGTAATAGCTTTCTAAGCATTGAGCCGACGATACGCGCCAGTAATGAAAATACGATAGTGATGACTACTGCGACAATAAAGTTTGGAATATGGCTTATAATGATATCAACCCAGCCACCGAGTTTTTCTTCTATAAGTTTTTCAGCCTCACCTACGGTTGGTATTTTTAACATACGATTACCTGATCATTTAAGAAACATAGCGAGTGGTCTGCAAAATAAACGCCAGTTTCATACAGGCACAAAAAAGCCGTGCTTAGCACGGCTCTTCTAATTCATTTTACTAAAAAATTAGTTCTGCTCTTCCCGTAAGAAAACAGGCTCTAATTCTTTTGCTGTTGCATCGCTGCTAAAGTAATATCCTGCGACGGTGAAATCTTTTAAATCACTTAATTGGGTAATTTTATTTTCAATGATGTAACGTGCCATCATGCCGCGAGCTTTTTTCGCATAAAAGCTGATCACTTTATATTGGCCGTTTTTACAGTCTTTAAAATGTGGAGTAATAATTTGAGCGTTTAAGGCTTTTTTATCAACCGCTTTAAAATACTCATTCGAAGCAAGGTTTACCAAATATTTGCTATCTTGCTCAGCAAGCACAGTATTAAGCTTTTCGGCGATAACACTGCCCCAAAACTGGTATAAGTTTTTACCACGTGGGTTTTCTAGTTTAGTGCCCATTTCAAGGCGGTAAGCTTGCATTAAATCGAGTGGCTTCAGTACGCCATAAAGGCCTGACAAAATACGTAAGTGCGACTGTGCGTAATCTAGGTCGGTATCACTAAGAGTTTGTGCATCTAATCCACCGTACACATCGCCATTAAAGGCTAGCACTGCTTGTTTTGCGTTATGTTGCGTAAATGGCTGTGACCACTCGGCGAAACGTGCCGCATTCAAACCCGCTAGTTTATCGCTGATTTTCATTAGGCTGCCAATTTGCGCTGGGGTTAAATCACGGCAAACTGACATTAACTCTTCGCTGTGCTCGAGTAATTCAGGTTGAGTGAATTTATCGGTCGTGGCTGGTGTTTCATAATCTAAATTTTTTGCAGGTGAAATAACAGTGATCATACTTAGCTATTGACTTGTAATTTGTTTGATGTCAATTTCAACATTAATTGAATCAAAATGCACGTTTTGTTTCGTCCTGCCTTTATCCGCTGTTCTTTCATACATAATGTTCTAGTTTTCTGTATTAAGGACATTTGACCTATTAAACACTGTCATAGTGTTGCAGCATAAAGGCCGTTATAATGGATTTTCTTTTAACTTGCTTGGAATGAGGAAAGCAAATGACTTCAGCACTACAAAGGCTTAAACAACATTCATCTATTGTTGCAGATACGGGTGATATCGAAGCTATCAAAAAGCACCAACCAGAAGATGCAACAACAAACCCATCTCTACTTTTAAAAGCCAGTGAAATTGAAGCGTATAAGCCTTATTTAGATAAAGCGTGGCAATATGCCAAAGAAACCGAGCAAGATGCAGCTAAACAACTTGAGTTAGCATGTGATTACTTTGCTGTATTAATTGGTAAAGAAATTAGCGAAATCGTACCGGGCTATATCTCAACAGAAGTAGACGCACGTTTATCATTTGATACCCAAGCGACTATCGATAAAGCCCACACTTTACTAAGCCTTTACGAAAAAGAAGGTGTTAGCAAAGATAAAATCCTAATCAAAGTTGCATCAACGTGGGAAGGCATCAAAGCCGCTGAACAGCTTGAAAAAGAAGGCACTAAGTGTAACTTAACGCTGTTATTCTCTGAAGCACAAGCTCGCGCATGTGCCGATGCGAATGTATTTTTAATTTCACCATTCGTTGGCCGTATCCTGGATTGGCATGTTGCTAATGGTATGGAAAAACCAACTGATCCGCTAAACGATCCAGGCGTGCAATCAGTACGTAGCATTTACGAGTTCTACAAACGCCATGATTACAAAACTGTAGTTATGGGCGCAAGCTTCCGTAACACAGGCGAGATCATCGCGCTTACTGGCTGTGATAAGTTAACTATCAGCCCTGCACTTTTAGAAGAGCTTGGCCAATTAACTGATGCACAAGAGTACTTATTAGAAAGCGACTTTGCTGTTGAAGAAAAACCAGCACCACTGACTGAAAGCCAGTTCCGTTGGTTACATAACCAAGACGCGATGGCAACAGAAAAGCTTGCTGAGGGTATTCGTTCTTTTGCACAAGCGCAGCTTGAATTAGAAGCTCGTTTTAAAGCAATGTAATTTAAATTACAGCATTTTTTGAAACGCCACCGCTAGGTGGCGTTTTTGTTTCTAAAATAACTAAACCTTTGATCTATTCATCTATCAATCACACTTCTGTAACAGTATTGTCACTTTTTTATTCTATTTTTGAGCAGCCTGTGGTATAGGTATTTCCGAGGTTCAAAAAATCAATAGGAGAAGTTCATGGATAGCCTAGACGATATTTTAGAAATATTAGAAGGTCCTAGCACAACAAAAAAGACCTCTACAAAAAATAAAAAGAGAAAATGGCGCGAAATCGAAGCTCTAAAAGATAAGCATAGACTTCGCAAAGAACTACAGGAGTTAGACTATTTCACAGACAGCGTTGAGCTTGATGAATTAGACTTTTAATTAAAGGCCCGCAAGGGCCTTTTGCATTTGTGCTATAGAATTTGTGGCAACGACCAATTGATCGGCACTTTGTTTTGATCAATAAGTAGCTGGTTTGCCTTTGAAAAATGCTGACAACCAAAAAAGCCACGATGAGCAGAAAGCGGTGATGGATGCGGACCTTGAATCACATGATGACGCGAGGTATCTATGTGTTTACCTTTTTTCTGAGCATGTGCGCCCCATAATACAAACACCACACCGTCACAGTGCTGGTTGATAAGCGCAATCACTGCATCGGTAAATTGCTCCCAGCCAAGGTGCTTATGAGAATGAGCCAGCCCTTGCTCAACAGTCAATACAGTGTTGAGTAAAAACACACCTTGTTCTGCCCAACTTTGCAAATAACCATGATGTGGTATCTCAAAACCTTCAATATCTGTCGCCAATTCTTTGTACATATTTTTCAATGACGGAGGTAACTTTTTAACTTCAGGCAATACCGAAAAACAAAGACCATGGGCCTGACCTTCTCCGTGGTATGGGTCTTGCCCTAAAATAACCACTTTGATTTCATTTAGTGGTGTGACATCAAAAGCAGAGAAAACCTGCTCATCTTTTGGATAAACGGTAACACCCTCTGCTCGCCTATCTGCCACATATTGCAAGGTTTCTTGCATGTAAGGTTTCGCAAGTTCGGTATCTAGAAATGTTTGCCAGTCGATCATTTTGAAGCCTGTATTTGCTGACGAGAAATGTCTATTTTACCACACATATCAGTCAAGCCATCAAGCATACGAGTTGTAAAACGGTGCAATAAGTCAGCGTTCACACTAATAAACTGGTTATGCTGCACCGCTGGCAATTCGGGCCATTGGCGCCAATCAATTTTAGGCTGAGGCTTTTTCGATTTTTCATCTGGAATAATCACCACTTCAGGTTTGGCAACCAATACATTTTCAATACTAATACGCGGATAGTCGGTATCACTATTAGCAAACACATTGTCGGCATGGCAAATGGTTAATAGCTGATTGATCCAAGTGTTTCCACCAACCGTCATCATAGGTTCAGGCCATAATTGATAAAACACCGAAACTTTCGGTTTGCCCTTTTGAGCTGTACGAATAGCATTGAGTTTATCTTCAAACTCTTTGGCAACTTTATTTGCCTTTGTTTGCAAATGCGTAAGCGTACCCAGTTTACGTAGTTCATCGGCAACATTATCAACCTGATTAGGATTACTGTAAGCAACTGGAATACCTAGCTTTTCAATATAAGCGAGATCTTCAGCTTTGTTACCCGTTTTCCAAGCTAGTACAAGATCCGGTTTTAACGACAACAGTTTTTCCATGTTAATGCCGTAATAGCCACCTACTCGTTCAATATCATTCGCTTGCAAAGGAAAGTCAGCATAGTCAACGGTACCAACAATGCGCTCACCTGCACCAATCGCAAACAGGTTTTCAACGATATGCGGCGCTAAAGCAACAATGCGCTGTGGCTTGTTTATTTCATGGGCCTGTGTAAGTGCCGGTAAATAAAATAAAAAACCTAAGAGTGCAAACTTGATGGCCTTCATGTTAATAATCGAATCCTTTTTGCGCTTTGATACCGGCATCAAAAGCATGTTTTACGTTTCTGACTTCACTGACTGTATCAGCTAAGTCGGTTAGTTTACGGTGCGCACCACGACCTGTAATAATTACCGATTGCATAGCAGGGCGAGAGCTAATTGCCTCTAGCACTTCGTCTAAATCAATATAGCCGTAGGTGATCATGTAAGTTATTTCGTCTAGCATAACGAGGTTAATCGACTCATCCTTCAGCATTCTTTTTGCTTCTTGCCATGTCACTTGCGCAGCCGCGGTATCTGACTCTTTATTTTGTGTTTCCCAGGTAAAACCTGTGTTCATAATGACAAATTCAACCCCTGCTTTTTCGAGTAAGTTACGTTCACCACACTCCCATGTGCCTTTAATAAACTGACACACAGCCGCTTTCATTCCGTGACCCACCGCACGTGCTACAGTGCCAAAACCAGAGGTAGATTTGCCCTTACCGTTGCCAGTTATAACTTGAAAAATCCCCTGCTCTTTTTGTGCCGCAGCAATACGTTCGTCTACTTTTTCTTTTACTTTTTGCTGGCGTTGTTGGTGCTTATCTTGATTCTGTTCGCTCATTGTTGTTCCTTATGCTCTAAATTGAAGTTCTCATAAATATTGATGATTTGTTCAATATCGAGATTCTCTGCTACCACGTTTGCTAAACGGCTTAACTGTTGTTCACGGTTTAAATTAATATTAATTGGCTTAATTTGGCTATTTGGAGCAAGCCAAGTTGTTAACTCGCCCACGCCCTCTGGCGTATCGAACAAGCCGTGTAAGTAAGTACCCGCTACTTGGTTATCATCGCTAATAAAACCATCCTCTTTAAATCCACTCGGGTGATTATTAAAACTCAAAAATGGCTTTTTAAGTGCTGATCCTTGGCTTATCCCGGCGTGAATTTCATAACCTGAAATTGCGTTATCGCTATTATTTAAATGAAGTATGCCAGATACTTGGCTTAGTACTTTTTGCTGCCCTAATTGCGTTTTAAAGTCAGCAAGCCCTAGTCCTTCTGCACTACCTAAATTAGATTCAACAGCATGTGGATCTTCTAGGTAATTGCCTAACATTTGTAGTCCACCACATATACCGAGTATTTTACCGCCATAGCGTAAATGACGTGTTATTTGTTTATGCCAACCTTCATTTTTTAAAAAGGCTAGGTCACTTAAAACATTTTTGCTACCAGGGATAATGATCAAATCGACATTAGGAATAGCTTGAGTATGACGTACATACTGTAAATCGATTTCTGGTTGTAATCGCAGTGCATCAAAGTCGGTATGATTACTAATATGAGGCAATAACAAAACTGCTATCCGTAATTGCGGTTTATCGACCTGATTACTTATAGCAACAGCATCCTCTGCATCTAACGCTAAGTCATGTAAATAAGGTAAAACCCCAAGCACGGGCTTATTTGTATATTGTTCTAACCAATCTAAACCGCCTTGCAATAACGCAATATCACCCCGAAAGCGGTTAATTACAAAGCCTTTAACTCGCGCCTGCTCCGACTCAGACAATAACGCTAACGTCCCAACTAAGTGAGCAAACACACCGCCTTTGTCGATATCAGCAATAATAATTACCGGGCAGTCCACCGCTTCAGCGTAACCCATATTAGCAATGTCATTTTCACGTAGGTTGATTTCTGCAGGACTGCCAGCTCCTTCAACGACCAATAACTCAAAACGCTCACTTAAGCGCTGCTGCGAAGTAAGAACCGCATCCATGGCCACTTTTTTATAATCGTGGTAACTGCCCGCTTCCATATTCGAAAGCGCTTTGCCATGGACGATAACCTGCGCCCCTGTATCGCTATTGGGCTTTAACAAGATAGGGTTAAAATCGACTTCTGCGGGCACTTTTGCTGCTATAGCCTGCAGAGCTTGTGCTCGACCTATCTCGCCACCATCAGCGGTTACAGCGCTATTTAATGCCATATTTTGTGGCTTAAAGGGGGCAACCTTAATGCCTCGCTCTGCAAAGATCCGGCAAAGAGCTGCTACAAGGGTACTTTTACCTGCATCTGAAGTTGTGCCTTGCACCATTATTGTTTTCATGATTTTTCACTTTTTAAAGTTTGTGCAAGACCTGCAATCACAAATTCAACACGTGTAACTTGCTGTGCTAAGGCTTGATGCAACCAGCCTGAATGATCAACAAACTGACGACTTAACTCACCCAGAGGCACGATACCATGACCCACTTCATTGCTGACAAAGATCACCTCACCCGGCAATTGCACTAGCGCATCGAGTAAGGCCGCTTTTTGCTCAAGCCAAAATGCCTCACCATGCTGGCATAAGCAATTACTTAACCACAGCGTTAAACAATCCACTAAAATACAGTTTTCAGTCTGGCTAAGCTGTTGTAATGCTTTGGCTAAATACAAAGGCTCTTCAACAAGTTGCCAATGCTTACTTCGTTCTATTTGATGTTTACTAATTCGGGCAGCCATTTCCTCATCGCCAGCGTTTGCGGTAGCAACGTAGATAAGCGGTTTGTTTGAATTAGTTGCCAACTGCTCAGCAAAACGACTTTTACCACTGCGAGCACCGCCTAAAATTAAAGTATGTTGTTGGCTCATAATAGACTCACCAAGCAAAGGTAGGTAACAAGCTCTGACACTTGCTGGGCAGCACCTAGGCAATCGCCGGTATAGCCAGATAATTGTTTTTCAAACCAGCGCTTTAATAATAATCGAGTAACAAAAAGCACGCTAATGAGTATCAGTAATTGCCCTAGAGTGAAGCCAAAAAACAACCATGCTATTGCCAAGACTGCGCCGCCAGTTGCTAGCAGTATTTGATAACTTTGTGTGCTTAAATGCATCGCTATTGGTTTTACTTTAGATGTGGCATCCTGACTTACATAATCCATATCTGCAATTAAGCTTGTTGCTACAACTCGGCTTAGGCTTTGCCCTAGAACAAGTGCAATAACAAGAATACTGGTTGCTTCGGTGAGTGCGACGAGTGTTTGGTACTTAATTAATAAAGCCATCACTAACGCCGCTGCACCATACGTCCCTAAGCGACTATCTTTCATAATGCTGAGTTTATCTGCAACTTGCCAACCACCACCAAAGCCATCCCACACATCAGCAAGGCCATCTTCATGAAATGCCCCTGTAATTATCAAGCTAAAGGCCATAACTAACGCTATTGCTATAGCAGCGGGGAATAACCAGTTCAACAACAAAAAGCTTAGCGCTAAAAGTACACCTAATAACACCCCGACTAATGCAAAATAACGGCTGGCCTGATTGAGTGCCGTGCTCGATACTACAAAGTTTAATTTAACGGGTATGCGCGTTAAAAAGCTAAGCGCCAGTAAAAATAGCTGAAGCTGACTTGAGGTAGTATTTGATGTGTTAAGTTCAGTGCTCATATTAAACTACTTGCTCAACATTGGCATCGGCAAAACTTGCCATGTCATTGTAAAACGCCAAAGATGCTTGCAATAAAGGTAAGGCAAGCGCAGCCCCGGTGCCCTCTCCTAAACGTAAATCAAGCTGCAATAAAGGTGCTGCATGCAAGGCATTGAGCATTGCTTTATGCCCTTGCTCATCAGAGGCATGGGCAAATATCATGTAATCGCGAGCGTTTGCATTTATACGAGTTGCAACAAGTGCAGCTGCAGTACAAATAAAGCCATCAACGATCACAGCCATACCAAGCTCTGCAGCAGCTAAAATAGCACCGGTGATCTGTACAATTTCAAACCCACCTAATGCCGCAAGCGTCATTAGTGGATCGCTAAAATGAGCTTGGTGTAATTGAAGGGCTTGCTCGACAACCTTGATTTTTTTAGCAACAACCTCGTCACTCACGCCTGTGCCTTTACCAACACATTGACTGGCAGGTAACGACAACAAGGCAGCCATCAATGCCGCAGCACTTGTGGTATTGCCAATGCCCATCTCACCAAACGCGATGGTATTGCAGCCTTGCTCATAGAGTGAATGAACTCGCTGCTTTGCTAATTCAACCCCTTTTTTAACTTGACTAAGAGACATCGCCATTTCGGTATTTAAAGGTGCGGTGATTTCACCTAAACGCTGGTTATGCACACCTTTACCATGTGCAGTACTGAGAGTTCCGGCATCAACAATTTCGAGCTGCCAACCTAGCTGACGACAAAATACATTGATCGCTGCGCCTCCTGCTGCAAAGTTTGCCACCATTTGTGATGTAACGCAGCTAGGAGCAATTGACACCCCTTGGCTTGCAACACCATGGTCGCCAGCAAATACAACCAGAGTAGGGCTAGAAATAACCGGTTTAAAGGCTAGAAGCGCCTGCTCACTATCGAGCTGCTTTGAGAAAACAAGCGTTAATTGTTTAGCACAGCTTTCAAGCTGACCTAACGCACCAAGCGGCTTCGTTTTAAGGTCTATTTTTTGTTGAATAATAGCTGAAAACTGCTGGTTAATTGGCATGATATTAAACATTAACTACCTGCTCTGTTTACGAAAATACAGTAAGAATAAAAAAAACACGCTGCCGATAGCTGCTGTGATCACACCAACGGGTAATTCTTGATTATTCAATAAGGTTCGGCATAGCACATCAACCCACACCATAAAAATACCGCCGACTAGCGAAGTCATGATTAAGTTATGGCTGCTGCCTTGTGGCGAAAAGTAACGCACAATATGTGGGATCATCAGGCCAACAAAACCGACGCCACCACACATAGCAACAAGCACTGCAGTTATTAATGAACTTAGCAGTAGCATCATGATCCGAAAGCGCTGTACATGAATCCCCAAAGTCGCGGCACTTTCATCACCAAGTAGCATTGCATTAAGCTGACGACGAAAAGCAATCATCAGTGCCATACAGGCAGTAATAACTATAAATGGCATCCAAAGAGTATCCCACTGCGCACGAGAAAAACTGCCCATGGTCCAAAATAAAATAGCTGTAATGGCTTGAGGATCACTAAAATAAAGTAGCAAACTAGTCATAGCACTAAATAAGAATGATAAAGCAACGCCGGCAAGTAACATGGCTTCAACTTGGCCAACATGGCGACGGCCTGCAATAGCAATGAGCAACAGCATAGAGAGTAAGCTTCCGGCAAATGCTGCAATTGACATACTAAAACCAAAACTCACGCCTGTTAGGGCTATAAAGCACACGACACCGAATGAAGCTCCCGAAGAAATTCCAAACAAATAAGGATCAGCAAGTGGGTTTCGGGTTACGGTCTGCAAAATTAATCCCGCAAGGGCAAGCCCAGATCCCGCTAAAAATGCCAGTACGGTTCTTGGCATGCGTAGCTGCCAAATAATACGCTGCACAAACTCATCGCTACCTTGGCTAAATAAGCCATCAAATACTTCACTCAGTGGTGTATTTGCAGCACCAAAGCTAAGAGCTAAAAAGCAACTAATAAGCCCAACTAGGATACAGACACTTAAACGTATTGCATCAGTCACGTTTATACTCCTGAGTCTGATAACCATAGAAGTAAGTAATGTGTGGAATATACTTATCATTGTTTGATTGGGGATGAGCAGATACTGTTGCGCATACACCAAATACATCACTTAACAGCTGCTCTGTTAGCACCGCTTTTGGTTGTCCCTGACAAATCAAGCGACCTTCATCAATCACCAGTAATTCATCACATAAACTTGCTGCGAGATTTAAATCATGGAAAGAAGCAAGCACAGTCACATCGAGGGACTTTGCTAATTCCATTATTTGAATTTGGTATTTAACATCAAGGTGGCTAGTTGGTTCATCCATGATCAACAGCTTAGGCTGCTGTACGATAGAGCGTGCAATGAGCGCTCTTTGCTTTTCGCCACCAGAGAGAGAATCAAATGCTTGCTCACTATGATGCGACAAACCAACCTGCTTAATCGCTTGATATATTCGCTGCTTATCTTTGACAGAGGTACCGCTGAAAAGTCGTTTATGAGGGGTTAAGCCCAGACTCACAACATCAAATAATGACAAATTAAACTGCGATGGAGACTCTTGTAAAACCACAGCAACCTGCTTTGCATATTCATCAGCACTGATTTGCCAAATATCTTCACCGCTTAGCAGCACGGCTCCTTGCTGAGGTTTCAAGTAACGATAAAGACAGCGCAGCAGACTTGATTTACCAGCACCATTAGGGCCGAGTAAACCGATAAATTGCCCTGCTTTTAATTCAAGGCTAATTGATTTAAGTATGGTTTTATTCGCAGTACCCCAACTTAAATCAGAAACTGATATTAATGGCGCAGCGCTAAGGCTATTTTGTTGCAAGTTTATTCTCTCTTGGCGAGTAATAGCAACGCACAAGAAAGCACTGGTAAGTACCAGAAAATGATGTGAGTTGACCCGCTCGATGATTAATTGTTAGTGCTAAGTATCTGGCTAACCATTATTTAGATGGATTACAGTTGCGGGAACAGCTGGAGAATTGCACTCCATTCCATAGCATATGAGTATTATGGCGGGCTAAGTAAATAATTCAATGAATATCGCTCTAGATGGCTAAAAAACAATTTTTGGCCAAGCCTGTCCTTGTTCATCAATATATACATCGAGTGTTATAAGCCCAGCATATGGGAGATGGAAAACATTTAAATGTGTAGCTGATTGTTTAGGCATTTGACAAACAATAGCTAGAATTTGTTTGATCACACCAGCGTGGCTAATTACTAATGACTGAGTATGTTTAGATTCACACAATGATTCTAAAAACGTTTGCCACCATGTATCTACTCGAGTATAAAAATCAGCCATAGCTTCACCATTCGGTACTTTTACTTGCCAAGGATGCTGCCAAAAATCACCGATATGAGGTTTACTTGTTTGCTGCCAAAGCTGCTGGTAGTCTTGGCCATCCCAATCACCAAAATTGAACTCTTTCAGAGCGTTATAATACCGAACGTTCAATCTGTGTTGATTTGCTAAATAGTCAGCATGAACTGAGCAACGCTTCAGCGGTGAGCTATATATGGCATTTAAATTTTTGAGTTCAGCTGAGGCTTGGCGCATTTGTCTATAGCCTTGTTCAGATAAATCAACATCGACTTGCCCAGAAAGAATTCCAGGCGTAGCTATTTCGCCATGGCGAAGAAAGTAAACTCGTGAAGCAAATGCGTCCATAATGTTCCTCAGTAACCAATAGTGAACGTTAACGCGTTTTAATTACTCTGTCGAGTTATGCTAAGGCTGTTACACTAAGAGAATTAAGCTAAACGCATTAAACGAACGTCAAAATGAAGCACTGCATTTGCGCCAATCTTGCCACCGTTACCTTTTTTACCCCAGGCAAGCTCTGGAGGGATCACAAATTCATAACGAGAACCAATACTCATTAGCAACAAGCCTTCTTTTAACCCTTCGATTGCTTCAGATAATGCAAACACCTCTGGCATACCCGCTTTGTAACTGTCGGCAATCACAGTGCCATCAGCAAGCATAATGCGCTGATTAATGACCACTGTGTCGAACTCTGTAATTCGCTCCCCTTCAAGCTCATCAATCACTTTATACATTAAACCCGACGAACATAGATGTGTATCAGGATGAGATGAGAACTTAGCAATAAATGCTTCACTATTTTTACGATTTAAACCTGAAGAGCCTTTCGACTTGGTTGTTTTCTTACGAGACACATCAAACCTTAATTGTATTACAAATTTAAAACGCTTTATCGCATAACAAAGTCAGTGAAGCAAGGGCAAGTATCGTCTGTAGCGAGTTAGCGAGAGTAAAGTTACAAGTTAGAAAGGGGAAAGATACGAGTTAGAAAGAGTAAAGTTTGAGGGTCTGGCGTAGGTTGGGTAGAGCTCAGCGAAACCCAATACAGAGCTATCAGCTAAAACGTAAAAAAGCCCGACTCTTTCGAATCGGGCTTTCTTTAATAGGATCCTGGCAATGTCCTACTTTCACATGGCAAATGCCACACTATCATCGGCGCTGTTTCGTTTCACTACTGAGTTCGGCATGGGGTCAGGTGGGTCCAAAACGCTATTGTCACCAAGCAAATT
>NZ_JAKEVN010000084.1:0-19403 GCF_022398505.1 Pseudoalteromonas sp. Isolate3
CTCCAAAGCAAAACGCTTATTTAGTTTTTAGAATAAATTATTCTTGATGTTAATGGGTTTTTAAATATAAATACAGTCTTTTTTTGCTACCCTAGCGGTTTTTCTGCATGACTGCAAAAAGCTAAGTTAGATCACCAAATAGGGCTGATATGCTTAAATAACCAAACCTTTATGCTGATGAAAATGCTTGAAGATGATAATTTATCAATTTAATGGGTCGCTTTTTAGTACAATTTAAAGTAATAATATATTCCATAATCATCAGCGTAACTATGACAAGCCTGGGGGCGAGATGGCTTTAACAAGATTGCACGCATTCAAACAGCAAATTGCACCTTTTTTACCAGAGTCTGCATTAATAGAAGATTACTCGCGCCGTTATGCGTATGGAACAGATGCAAGCTTTTATCGATTAATTCCTGAGTTAATTGTATTAGTTAGCAATCAAAATCAAGCACGACAAGTGATCATTGCTGCAAACGAGCAACAAATACCTATCACATTTCGAGCTGCAGGGACGAGTTTATCTGGGCAAGCAATTACAGATTCGGTATTGGTTTTATTGTGCGATAGTTGGAGCAAGTTTGAGATTATTGATGATGCCGATGCAATACGCTTACAACCGGCGATCATCGGCGCTAGAGTGAATCAAGTATTAGCCCCGTTTGGTAAAAAAATTGGCCCTGATCCCGCTTCAATTAATAGTTGCAAAATAGCGGGGATGGCGGCAAATAATTCATCGGGTATGTGTTGTGGGGTGGCGCAAAACAGCTACCATACAGTAAAAGATATGACCCTAATTTTTGCCGATGGCACTGTGCTTAATACGGCTGATAACCAAAGCTGTAACGCCTTTTTGCAAAGCCATAGTAGCTGGGTTGATGAGCTAATGAACCTTGTTGATAGCGTAAAGCAGAACCCAGATTTGAGTGAACGCATCGCCCATAAATATCGTTTAAAAAATACCACAGGTTATGGCTTAAATGCGTTACTGGATTTTTCTGATCCAATCGAAATCATTAAACATTTAATTATTGGCTCTGAGGGTACGTTAGCTTTTATCGCAGATATTACCTACCACACAGTGGTCGAGCATAAGTATAAACACACAGGTTTTTTTATCTTTGACGATATCAGTAAGGTTTGTGAGCTGGTACAAAGACTGAGTGAACTTGATGTTGCTGCGGTTGAGCTACTTGATAAACGTGCCCTGATGTCGGTGTCTGAACATGCCATAATGCCAAAAGAAGTGACCAACTATCCAGAGCAATCAGCGGCACTTTTAATTGAGTTAAGAGCTGAAAATGCAGAGGCTCTTGATGCACTTACTAAGATCACCGAGCAACTTCTTGCTCAGTTTAAGCAAAGCCAGCTGGCAGCGATTGAGTTTTCTGCTGACAGTGCTCGTAATGCAGCACTTTGGAATATCCGCAAAGGAACGTTTCCTGCGGTTGGCGCGGTGCGTGAAACTGGCACTACAGTGATTATTGAAGATGTCGCCTTTGCTCTTGATAAATTAGCTGAGGGCGTAAATGCGCTGCATCAATTATTTATTAAATATGGCTATGACGAAGCCATTATTTTTGGTCATGCACTGGCCGGAAACCTGCATTTTGTATTTACTCAAGCCTTCGACACACACGAGCAAGTAAGCCGTTACGAGCAATTTATGGCTGATGTGGCGAACTTAGTGGCAGTTGAACTAAAAGGGTCATTAAAAGCAGAGCATGGCACAGGTCGTAACATGGCTCCGTTTGTTGCCACCGAATGGGGAGATGATGGCTTCTCGGTGATGGTTGCGCTTAAAGCATTATTCGATAAGCAGAATATTCTCAACCCTGGGGTTATTATTAATCACGACAAAAATGCTCACACTCAGCATTTAAAAGTCATGCCAAAAAGTGATGATATTATTGACACCTGTATTGAGTGTGGCTTTTGCGAAGTGGTTTGCCCATCAAAAGGGCTTACCTTAACACCTAGGCAGCGTATTACTTTATGGCGGCACCGCACCGAATTACACAATCAATTGCTAACAACCGATGATTTAGCGAGTAAGCAGAAGTTAAATCAAAAGCTCAGTGTTATCGAGGCCGACTTTAAATACCTTGGTATTGATTCGTGCGCAGCAACCGGTCTTTGCGGACTTAAATGCCCAGTGGGGATAAACACGGGCGAATTTATAAAATCACTCAGAGCAGAGAAAGCCTCATCAAACAAGGTAGCGCGGTCATTATCACGCTTTGCCAGCAAGCATTTTGCGGTTGTCGCCTCTGGTGCTCGGTTTGGCTTATCCGTCATGCAGGTGCTAGAAAAAGCAATTGGCAGCAGTAACTTAAGAAACCTGAGTAAACCTGCTAATAAGTTGCTTGGTACACCGCTATATTATTCGGCATGGCCAAGGGCCGAGCAGCCAATTAATAGAAAACGTCAACAACCCCAACAAGCGAAAAAGTTAGTTTATATGCCAAGCTGCGCAAGCCGGGTTTTTGCGGCCGATAAACTTGCCGATGATAAGCGTCCACTGCTTGATGTAATCTTTTCATTAGCTGCAAAAGCAGGCTATGAAGTGGTGATACCTAAACAAGCTGATTCACTATGCTGCGGTATGCCATTTGCTAGTAAAGGTTTTAATCAAGAGTCTAAAAATAAAAGTGAGCAATTACTTACTAAGCTCGAGGCGCTTTCAAATAATGGCCTGTATCCAATCGTTTTTGATGCCAGCCCCTGTGCGCTCACCACCCTTAATGCTGCGCAAAATACTGCACTCAAAATTTACGAAAGTGCCGACTTTGCAGCTCAGTACTTACTGCCTAATTTGCAAGTAACGCCTGTGAATGAGCCTGTGATGCTCCATGTTACCTGTAGCTCAAAGCGATTAGGTAAAGAGCAAAGCCTAGTATCACTTGCCAAGGCATGTAGTAATGAGGTAATTATTCCAGCCGATATTGAGTGTTGTGGTTTTGCTGGTGATAAGGGTTTTAACTTGCCAGAACTCAATAGCAACGCGCTAAAAACCCTTAAACAACAAGTGCCAAAAAATTGTAGTCGCGGCGTATCTAATAGCCGTAGCTGCGAAATTGGTTTAACTGAGCACAGTGGCATTAGTTATCAGTCAATTTTGTATCTACTCGATAAGCAAAGCCATGCAATACCACAGGCATAATTGCTGAACAGATGAGCCAGTTGCTGACTGGCTCATCTGTTCAAAGACTAAACCTTCCAAAAAATGCCTTTGCGGTAGCAGCTGAACATCACAATATAAGACACTGCTAAAAACAGCAGCGAAAATATAAAAGATGCCAAATAATCATCACTGATCGCTAATTGTATAAGACCATAAACATTGCCTTTTAAACTGCTATCGCCGAGCGGGATCATAATTAATAGCCGTGCAAACACGCCTGCAAACATAAAAAATAATATCGCATTAGCACCAAAAACAATAAATGGAGCACTCCAGCTGCGCAGCTTATAAATATCTAAAATAGTACTGCATAAAGCATAAAAAATCGCAGCAAGCCCTGAGCTGAGTAACACATAGCTAGGAGTCCATAATGCTTTATTGATAGGCGTTATTGGCGAAATAGCATAGCCGGCAATAACGCTTAATATGCCTGCTAAGATTAGTGTACGTGCTTGCTTTTTAAGGTCGAGTTGTTTGGTTAAGTAAACTGCAGTCAAAATGCCGCTGAGCGCACTCGCAATCGCAGGAAGAGTTGAGAACAGCCCTTCAGGATCAAATGGCAGTGGCTTAGCATTGGCATAATACAGGTGATGACTACCAAGTACGGTGTTGTCTATGAAAGCACTTAAGTTATTGCCATGTAACCATAAGCCACTCACTACCTCGCCGTTTGGCAAGGTATACGGGATATAAAGCATGGCGGCGCCATAAAATAATAAAAGAGCGATGCAAGTAATGGCTATTTTTTTCGGCGATAAATAGAGGTAACAACACAGGGCTGCTAAATACACCAAACCGATGCGTTGTAGCACACCCAACACGCGCAGTTGCAATAATTTGTCATCAACCCAGCTAAAAGAAGGGTCTTGAAAATTGTAATAAAACAAGGCTAAAAACCAACCCAGCACAATAAGTTTAATGGTGCGAATAACACCTGCTTTTAATATTTGTTGATCACTTACCCCTTTACCACGCAGGTTATTTACAGATAGCGTAATAGACATGCCGACAATAAAAATAAAAAAGGGAAAAATTAAATCGGTAGGTGTCCAGCCATGCCAGTCTGCATGTTTCAACGGCCAATACATAGCGCTCCAGCTGCCCGGGTTGTTCACTAAGATCATGGCAGTAATAGTCAAGCCCCGCATTACATCTAACGCCATAAGTCGATGTGAAGGGAGTTTATTGATGATTTCAGCACAGTGTTGACGCATAGGAAAACTTTATTGTTATTTTGTTTTTATAGTGTAATAAATTATTACATCAAAGCAAGCTGCTTTTGAACAATATAAATCGCATGTATTAGCCATTCTTTTAACTGTCTTAAGTTTATAGTTTATTAAATTCAACATGTTAAATAACGAAGGTTGCTGGTAAGAGGCTTTGATGCCGTTCATGTTTAACGAGTGCTTGGTAGCTGAAGTTATTAAACAAAGTTACTTTAATTAGAGTAATTGCACTCATTTATTTGCGCTAAATCAAATTATGACAAAAGTTTTATAGAGGTACACAAAACATCTTGCTAGTATAAAGGTATTAGATGTACCCGATATGGACTTTGGGCCCCATATGTGAGAAGTATCGTGCTTAAGAGTCTAAGTAAAGGTTTAAACCTACGTCGCTTAATTTTATTGTTAGCGTTTTCTGCAACGCTTATTACCTTTCTAAATAGTTATTACTCGAGCTACCAAGTTCAAAAGCAACAACTAATAGATAAAACCCTTAATAATCATAAGGCCTATGCCGCTAAGTTGGTGTCGGCGACCGATAACTTTTTACTGGCTGCTCAGCAACAACTTGCTTATGTCGGTAAAATTCTTGAGGATGATTTTAATAATCAAGGGTTAATTAATTCTGAGGTAGACAGGTTAAGACTACAAACCAATAGTTTTAATTCGACAATTATTGTTAATGCACAAGGCGATATTCTAGGTGTTTCGCCCAAGTCACTGAAACTACAAAACCGAAAAGTAGATAGTTTTGGTACTAAGGCAGCTTTGTCGTATCGGATTCCAATGATCAGTGAGCCGTATATTTCGATGGCAGGTAATTTACTGATCTTTATTTCGCAGCCATTATTTGACAAAAATAGCAATTTTATTGGTTATGTTGGCGGCACCCTTTACTTGAAGCGGACCAGTATTTTAAATGAATTGCTGCAAGTTCATTACTATCAAGACGGTTCCTATCTGTATGTGGTTGATGAAAATCATCGCTTACTTTATCACCCTGATAAAAGCCGAATTGGTGAGCAAGTATATGATAACCAAGTAATTGATGAGGTATTAAAAGGTAACTCAGGCACACAGATTGTTACCAACAGCAAAGGCGTTGGAATGCTTGCCGGTTACGCGCCAATGACAGTTGCCTCTTGGGGGGTAGTCACTCAGCGCCCGCTTGAAAACACCCTTGCACCGCTTGATGACTTAATGTGGCAAGTGTTTGTAAAGACAGCCCCAATTGGTTTACTTACATTTGTGTTTATTTGGGTATTAGCACGTTTAATTTCACAGCCATTAAGGCAATTAGCTGAGACTGCAAATACCTTAGATCGCCCTTCAACGTCACTAGAGTTGACACAAATCCGCTCATGGTATTTTGAAAGTAATGAGTTAAGAAAAGCCATGTTAAAAGGAGTGGGGCTACTACAAAGTAAAATAGGTTTATTGCGCCAAGAAGCGCAAACAGACCCATTAACTAACCTGCACAATCGCCGTAGCCTTGATATACAAATTAATCATTTTATAGCTCAGCGTTGTCCTTTTGCTGTGTTGGCTATCGATATCGACCATTTTAAACGAGTGAACGATGAGTTTGGTCATGACATTGGTGATGTGGTACTACAGTCGTTAGCTAAAATTTTGTTAGATGTCACTCGTGATAGTGATGTGGTTGCCCGTACAGGCGGTGAAGAGTTCATTGTGATCATGCCAAGAGTCGAAGCAAAACGAGCGTATCAACTCGCTGAACGTTTGCGTATGCGGGTGTCCGAAAGCTACATTGACCCTGTTGGCTGCATTAATGTATCGATTGGTATTTCAGGCTGGCCAATCGAGCAATTAAACATTGATGAAGTATTTAAACTTGCCGACCAAGCTTTATACCAGGCTAAAAAGACGGGTCGCAACCGATCAGTTGTAGATGCATTATATAGCCAAAATATTACTCCTGTTTCTGAGTCTTTAATCTTGGAATAAGTTATTTAATGTGCAATAGTGAGTGGTATTAAGTTATTTACGAGAAATTAAAATGGCATTCACTATGTTGGCACGTTTAACTATCCCCTCTTCTTTGCTAAGTATAGCGCTTATTAGCACAAGCACTGCTTATGCAAACCCAAGCGATGATAAGCGAAGTGAATTTGTGGATGTAGGTGCTTTACTTCCTAATGCCGTGTTAGATATTCGTTATTTTGGTCATCATAACTTTGTAGGCAAACCTGTTGATGGCTACAACGCGCCTAAATGCTTATTGCATAATAGCGCTGCTGCCGCTCTTAAAAATGTGCAAACAGCAGCTCAAACACAAGGCCTTAATTTAAAAATCTTTGATTGTTACCGCCCACAGCGCGCCGTTGACCACTTTGTGCGTTGGGTTAACGATTTAGAGGATACAGGTACTAAAGCTGAGTTTTATCCAAACTTAGGCAAAGACAAGCTGCTTGGTGATTACATCGCAGCTAAATCGGGCCATAGTCGTGGTTCAACGATTGATTTAACGTTAGTCGATACAAAAGGCAAAGAGCTTGATATGGGCTCACCGTTTGATATGTTCGATACCCTTTCTAATACCGACGATCCGCGTATTAATGCAGAGCAAAAAGCAAATAGGTATAAACTAAAAACCCTTATGACAGATGCCGGGTTCGCCCCATATTCAATGGAGTGGTGGCACTTCACTTATCAACCTCAAGCATACCCAGCCACCTATTTTGACTTTGTGGTGGAGTAGTAAGTTAGCGAGTTACGAGGGGAAAGAGTAAAGTTAGCGAGTTTCGAGGTAGCAGCGATTTTACATCGCGTCCTAGAGCCTAGGGCCTAGAACCTAGCGCATGATGGCGCGGGATAAACCCGCTGCTACAAGTAGGCGTGAAACTTGTTTCGCGCGTCTGACGGCTGATAGCAGAAGGCTGAGAGCTCCTGTCCTACATCACTTCTTTAATCGGTGAATAATCAATTTTAATTTCAACAACATCTACGTTGGCATTTTGTTTAAAAGCGTTTTGTACTTTTAATAAATCAGTGTTTTTATCTGCAATGTATCGATAATTTTTGTTGGTCATTTTTTTCAGTGTGTATTGGCTGCTAAGCTCTATTGGTAAACTGTTTTCTTTTAGAGTTAAATAAATTGCCCCAGTAGCGATGCCGCGCTCTTGCATTGCATGATTAAAGACTTCTGTGCCTTTGACTAAATTAGGCGCATCAAAGGTAATTTTTTCGCCATTATTACTAAAAGCGTTAGTAGATTTTTGTTTGTTGATTTCGACTGCTTTTTTAACATCTTTAACTAAAACTTGTTCTTTTTGTGAACTGGTCGTTGGCTGTTGTGCTGTATTTTGCTCGCTTATTTCATTTTTTTGACAGCCTGATACTAGTACTAATGCTAGTGTAAGTGCTTGTATCTTAATTGTTTGATTCATTATGTTCCTGCTTGTTTGTTACTTTTTTTTACAATTAATTCTGTTTTTTAATTGCCATATTGGGTACATTGGCCTCGGTTATGATTGTTAACCGAAAATAAAAATATAACAATAGGGAACGTAAGGAATGTCTCAATTTAAAGTAACAGCTGTTGCTACCATGGTAACGGCTATCCTGGCATCATCTCAATTACAGGCAAGTGAACAAACTCGCTTCTATAATGCCTCAAGTGTTAGCTCGCAAGTACAATTTAATCCTCAAGTATCTCAGCAACGTGCATTAGCTGAGCGTCGCACAGTATCGGGTCATAAATCTATTTTCGATGCGCAATTAGGTAAAGCCACGTTCCTATGGAATGCAGTAGGTCAAGCTAAGCCAGATATGGCTATGGTGCTTCCTGAGCAACGCAATGCCTATGCCGCAGATTTTTATTTAAATGCCTTAACTGGCGTTAGCACAGCTAAAAAAGGTGTATCAAGCGCTGTATTAACAGATTTATCTGAACAAAAGCTTGGTTCAATCACTGCTAAATACAAGCAAAAAGTACATGACATTGAAGTATTCAACCGTGAATACAACCTGATCATGGACAAAGAGTACAACCTAGTTGCAGGTTCTGGTTACTTCGCTAATACAAGCTCAAACGCAACACAATCATTTGCACCTTTAGCTGACTTTGTAGGCGCTGAGCAAAGTATCAAGCGTGCTATTAAAGAGCTTGCAGATATCAATGTATCGCTAACTAAGTCAACTGAGCAAGGCGACTATGTTAAATACAATGTGTCTAACCAAAATGGTGACAAAGTTGTATTAGGTCAGCCACGTGCTAAGAAAGTATTCTTCGAAGTAGCGGGTGAGTTGCAATCTGCATACTATGTTGAAGTAGAAGTAGCTGACAAAAATAGCCTAGAAAGCGATTACTTCAGTTATGTTATTGGCGCGCAAAACAACAAAGTTTACTTCAAGAAAGACTTAAAAGCTCACGCGGCAGATTTTAACTACCGTGTTTGGGCTGATGAAGATGGTTACCCGTGGGAAGGTCCACACGGTGACGTAATCCCAGCTGATGGCCCTGATCAAGTTGATGAAACAGAAATCCTTGATGCACCACTTGTAAGCTTATCTTATTACAAAAAATTAAGCACGATGGATCCGTGGCTTGCTGATGATGCTACAACAACATCAGGTAACAACGTATTTGCTTATGCTGATGTTATCGCACCTCAAGGTTACACAGAAGGTGACTTCACTGCAGAAACAACATCAGATTACACATTCGATTACCCTTACCGAGTTGATCAAGTAGCAAACAGCTACGACAACCGTAAAGCGGCGATCGTTAACTTGTTCTACATGAACAACTTCTTACACGATTTTTTCTATGATCATGGTTTTGACGAAACATCAAATGTTGCGCAAGTATCTAACTACGGTCGTGGTGGTGTTGAAGGCGATCCAATCGAAGCGCAAGCACAAGATAATAGCGGTTTAAACAACGCGAACATGTCTACGCCTGCTGACGGTGCAAGCCCACGCATGCAAATGTATCTATACAACTCAAAAGACGCAAAAGTAGGCGTTGACTACGGTGTGGTTGTAACATCTGATGCAACGATTGGTCTTCTAGAATCTTCTAAAGTATCTGGCTTTGGTCAAATGCAATTTGCTGATATCGCAGGGGAAGTTGTTCGTCTAGTTGACGGTAATAACGTAGATTCTGGTAGCGTAAACGATGGTTGTGAACCTGCAACAAATGCAGCAGAACTCGCTGGCAAAATTGCGCTTGTAGATCGTGGTTCTTGTAACTTCACAGCAAAAGTACTACACGCACAAGAAGCCGGTGCAATTGGTGCAATCGTTGTAAACAACAACCCAGATACGGATGAGCCAGCGCCAATGGGCGGTGAAGACGATGCAGTTATCATTCCTAACATGGGTCTGAACTATGCTGACGGTCATGCGCTTTACGATGGTATCGCTGCAGGCGAAACTGTCACTGTTAACATGTTCAATAAAGCAACGTTAAAAGACGGTACTTTAGATAACGGTATTATTGCTCACGAATGGGGTCACTATATCAGTAACCGCTTAGTGGGTAACTCATCAGGCCTTATCAACTTCCAGGGCCGCGCGATGGGTGAAGGTTGGGGTGATTTCCACTCTCTAATGTTCATTGCTAAAGCAGGTGACATTAACATCCCTGGTAACGACAAGTTCCAAAAAGCATACGGTAGCGGTACTTTCGTAGAAGACTTCTACTACGGTATTCGTCGTGTTCCATATTCTACCAATATGGAAGTAAACCCATTGTCTTTCCGTCACATTACTGAAAATGCTGGTGATGATGTAGGTATTTCACCAACAAGTGTTGCTTCACCACACGCAGCAGGTGAAATTTGGGCAACTATGCTTTGGGAAAGCTATGTAGCGCTTATCAACGAGCACGGCTTTGAAGATGCTCAAAACCGTATGGCTAACTACTTAGTTGCTGGTTACAAGCTGACTCCTGTTGCACCGTTATACACAGAAGCACGTGATGCTATCTTAGCTGCAGCGTATGCTGTAGACCCAGAAGATTACAAACTAATCTTAGGTGCATTTGCTAAGCGTGGTATGGGCTTAGGAGCTAAAGCACCAGAGCGTTTCAGTGAAGATTTAACAGGTGTTGTTGAATCAGACAAAATGAAACTTGCTAGCTTCACATTTAAAGATGTGGCAATGAATGCAAACTACAACGGTGCTGAGTTAGGTTATTGTTCAAACGATAACGTGCTAGATAAAGGTGAAACAGGTACATTAACTGTTAGCATCATGAACACAGGTAGTGAAGTACTGACTGGCACACAAGCTCAGTTAACGGTTGTAAGTGGCCACGATGTAACTTTCGAAAATGATGGTTTAATCACATTCGACGATACAAACCCATATGCTTCACAAACAAGCGCGCCGATTACTTTCACGTTAAATGATGCTGACACTGCGGATACACTTAAAATCGAAGTGTCATTCCCTGAGCTTTCTGCTGATGACGAAATTGTTGAAGCAGCAAGCGATACAGTATCTTACCTTGTGAATATGGACTTTGAAGATAAAGCACCAGTTAGCTCACAAACGGCAGACGATATGGAAGTAGCAGGTGCATCATTACGTGATTGGAAAGAAAACGTAATGACAGGTGATGACTTAGCTGTTGGCACGCAAAGCATGGCAACCGGCGGTAATGTTAACTTCTTCAACAGCTTTGGCTTCGGTCTTGGCGAGCAAACAATGTACCTAAACAACAATGACTTCCAGTCTGATGTTGCGGTTGAATCAAGAGAGTTTGATATCGGTTTTGCTGGTGACTTTGAAGTTTCATTCTGGCACTTCTACCTAATCGAAAACGAATGGGATGGTGGTGTTGTAGAAATCAGCGTAAACGGCGGTAACTGGGTAGATGTTACTGAGATGGGCGGTACTTTTGATGTAGGTTACGATGGCCCACTAATCGAAAACGACGCGCAAGCACTACAAGATCGCGATACCTTCACAGGTAACAATGTTGATGGTAACGGTGTTTATGGTAACTACGAAACAATTCGTTTCGGTACTGAACTAAACGGTAACCGTGCAAAATTACGTTTCCGTATGTCATCAGACAGCGCAGTACGTGAGTTCGGCTGGTGGATTGATAACGTTACGGTAAGCAACGTGACTTCACCAATCTTCTCAAACGTGATTGCTGGTGATGCATTAGCATGTGATAACGCATTACCATTACTTTCTGTATCGGGTGATGAGTCAGTTTCTGAGTCTGCTTCAGGCACATTAACTGCAACAGCTACAGACCGTAATGATGACGCACTAAGCTACACGTGGACGCAACTCAGCGGTACAACTGCAACATTAACTGGTGCTGATACAGCTACTTTAGGCTTCACGCCAGGCGCTATCTCAAGCGATGACGAGTTGGTATTTGAAGTAACAGTTAATGATGGTACAGACTCTGTATCAGAGCAATTCACTGTTGCTGTAACTAACGAAGCTGAGCCAGTAGAAGAGAAGAAAGTGACTAAATCTAGCAATGGTAGCTTTGGTTTCTTAACACTACTACTTGCACCATTAGCGCTTATCGGCCGTCGCCGTAAACGTAAATAATAACGTTAAATAGTGATAACAAAGCCCTTACAGCTTGCTGTAAGGGCTTTTTTGTTTTTAAGTTAGCGAGTTTCGAAATGTGAGGTAGCAGCGATTTTACATCGCGTCCTAGAGCCTAGTACCTAGCACCTCATGACGCGGGATAAACCCGCTGCTACAAGTAGGCGTGAAACTTGTTTCGCGCGTCTGACCGCTGATAGCTGAAGGCTGACCGCTCCTTTTGCTATCGTTGCGGGGTTATCAATACTCGATAACCCCACATTTCTGACTTACAGCTTAGAGCTTAAAGCTCAAGGTAAGCTATTGAACCGTTGCTTTTAGGCCGCGGCGTTTTAATAACGCTGAAGTGTCCGGCTCTTGACCACGGAACGCTTTGAACGATTCCATCAGGTCACGGGAGTTACCGACTTCTAAAATTTCTTTACGGTATTTTTCACCCATTTCGCGAGTTAAACCACCTTGTTCTTGAACATAAGCAAAGGCGTCTGCCGCTAAGATTTCACTCCACATGTAAGCGTAGTAACCCGCTGAGTAACCGCCGCCCATTGAGTGCGAGAAGAAGGCTGACTTATAACGTGGTGGTACAAATGGTACATCAACACCATGTTTAGCAAGCGCTTGTTGCTCAAACTTTTCAATGTCTTGTAATGGAGCATCAGCAGAAAGTGAATGCCATTCCATATCAAGTAGTGCAGCTGCAACGTACTCTAGGGTATCAAAACCTTGGTTAAAGCTACGCGATTGAATTACTTTTTTCAGTAGCTCATCAGGAATTGGCTCGCCGGTTTTATGGTGTTTTGCATAGTTAGCGATAACTTCAGGGTACATTGCCCAATCTTCTTCAAATGTTGATGGGAACTCAACGAAGTCGCGTGATACTGAGGTGCCAGATAGAGTAGGGTACTTCACGTTTGAGAACATGCCGTGTAAGCCATGACCTAGCTCGTGGAAAATCGTTGTTGCTTCATCATAGCTGATAAGCGTAGGTTCGCCATTCGCGCCTTTTTGAATGTTCATAACGTTTACAACAACAGGCTTTTGTTCTTTAAGGCCAGATTGTTTAACGAATGAGCTCATCCATGCACCGCCACGCTTGCCTTCACGAGCGAAGTAGTCAGCAAAGAAAATGGCTAAGCTCTTACCATTTTCATCAAATAACTCATAGGCTTTTACATCTGGGTGATATACCGGAATATCGTTACGTGGTTTAAAGGTGATGCCGTATAAACGGTTCATGGTGAAGAATACGCCGTCTTCTAGAACGCGGTTGAACTCGAAGTATTCTTTCACTGCATTTTCGTCAAGGTTGTATTTATCTTTACGAACTTGCTCTGCGTAGAATAACCAATCCCATGGCTGTAATTTGAATTGCTCGCCTGATTCATCAATCTTAGCTTGAATTGCAGCGGCCTCAGCGTTTACGTTTTGCATTAATGCAGGGATCATGCTCGCAAACATATCAAATACAGCTTGTGGTTTTTTCGCCATTTGTGACTCTAAACCAAAATCAGCCCAGCTGTCGTAACCTAATAGCTTCGCTTTTTGAGCACGTAACTGAGCAAGCTGTGCCACGATCTCACGGTTACTATTTTCGCCCGATAATGCGCGCTCAGCCGATGCACGCCATACTTTTTCACGTAAATCACGGTTTTTCAGTGTTGCCAAAATTGGCTGACGCGTGGTGTTTGTGATTTTAATTAGGTATTGACCTGGGTGGCCTGCTTCTGCTGCGGCATTGGCGAGTTGTTCAATTTGACCTGCTGGTAAGCCTTCAAGCTCTGCTTTGTCATCCACTAAAACAACATTTGTTTTAGTCAGTGCTAATAAGTTTTGTGAGAACTGAGTTGTTAAGCTTGAGTGCTTCGTATTGATATCACGAATTTGTTGTTTTTGCTCTGCACTTAATTTTGCACCTGCACGCACAAAACGTTTGTAGTAAACGTCTAATAAACGTTTTTCTTCAGCAGTTAAGGCAAGGTTGTCAGCTTCGCTGTGAATAGCGGCTACTTTTTCAAAGAGTGCTTTATTTAAGAAAATATTGTCGCTATGAGCAGCTAGTTTTGGCGCTAATTCTTTTTGTAATTCACGACGAGCCGGGTTTGAGTCAGTACCTGCTAGGTTATAAAAAATACTGCGTGTGCGAGTCAGTAGCTCACCACTTTTCTCAAGAGCAACAATGGTGTTAGCGAAATCAGGCTTTGCTGGGTTATTGATGATAGCTTGTACTTCAGCCATTTGCTCAGCCATACCTTTATTAAAAGCAGGCATAAAGTGCTCATCTTTAATCGCACTGAAATCAGGCGTTTCGTATTGTAATACGCTTTTTACAAACAGTGGGTTAGCTTGCTCTGCGGCAGCAGCTGGTGCTGATTGTTCTGATTTAGGCGTTGATGTTGTCGTTTGTGGTTCTGAACAGGCTGTGAGTAACAGCGCTGAACTGATCGCGGTTGCGATTAGGTGTTTCATAGTATTTCTCTTGTCATTTTTAAAATTAAATTGTGTCGATATACCCTTGCACATACGCTTTATAAGCTCTTGATTTGAAAAGCGGTTAAAACGAATTACAAAAATGCACTCATATGGGGTAGGTATCAGCATGTGATCAATGAGCCCAGCATACTGTGTCTTATTACAATTGACCTCATACGTTGCGATAAGGTGATTATTGGCTGCGATAAGCTGTTAAAATTCTCTAAGATCGGAAAGCGGCTTATTACTTAGCAGCTTAAATAGCCCGATAAAATGATCTTTTTGACTCATAACAGTTACCAAATAAAAACTTTATGGTATGTTATATTGTAACATATAAATCTGCAATCAATCTTGCCATGGAGTGCATTTTTTTACGATAAGTTGCAAATGTTGCTGAATAAGCAAGGAGCAGTATGGCTATCATAATCAAACATGCGAGCGTAGTTAATGAAGGACAGCGGAAAACAAACGATATAAAAATAGTCGATAAACGAATTGTTCTAATCGATTCTGATATCACTGCAAAGGCCAATGATCAGGTGATTGATGCAAGCGGCCTGTTGCTATTACCTGGCATGATTGACGATCAAGTTCACTTCAGAGAGCCAGGCCTGACGCATAAAGGCACTATTGCCAGAGAGTCCGCCGCCGCAGTTGCGGGTGGCATTACAAGTTTTATGGAATTGCCCAATGTTTCACCGTCGACCACCACGGCAAAAGCTCTTGCAGATAAATACGCGATAGCAGCTCAGACTAGCGCTGCGAATTATGCGTTTTACTTTGGTGCAACCCCTGACAATCTTGAAGAAATTAAAGCCCTTGATACAAAAAAAGTTTGCGGCGTGAAAGTATTTATGGGGGCATCAACAGGCGATTTACTCGTTGAGCATCCGCATGCACTAGAAGCCATTTTTCGTGAAAGCCCAGTACTTATTGCAACCCATTGCGAGCAAGGCGAGGTTATTCAGCAAAATCAGCGCCGATTAGCAAAACGTTTTGGCGAACTACGTATCGAACATCATCCATTAATTCGTGATGAGTTAGCCTGTTATGCATCATCATCGTATGCGGTATCACTGGCAAAACGTTATGGTTCACAGCTACATGTTTTACACTTAACAACGGCAAAAGAGCTCGAACTATTTAGTAATGCCTCGATAGAGCAAAAGCACATAACCGCAGAAGCATGCGCGCATCATTTATGGTTTAACCAAGACGATTACGCACACTATGGCAATCAAATTAAATGTAATCCCGCCATAAAATCAGAGCAAGACCGCATAGCGCTGCTCGCAGCAGTGCGTGATGGTCGCATTGATATTATTGCCACCGACCATGCACCTCATACTTGGCAAGAAAAACAGCAACAATACAACGCTGCACCAGCAGGGCTTCCGCTCGTCGAGCATGCCTTATTAATGTTACTTGAACAGGTAAAACGCGGTACATTGAGCCTTGAGCAAATCGTTGAAAAAACAGCGCATAACGTGGCAAAGCGATTTGCTATTGAAGGCCGTGGCTTTATACGAGAGGGTTATTTTGCTGATTTAGTACTGGTTGACCCAAATGCAGAAAAGCACGTTGAGCACACAAACACTCATTACTTATGCCAATGGACGCCATTCAATGGCACTACTTTTTCAAACCGAATTACACATACCTTTGTAAATGGGGAGTGTGTCTTTGATGGGCAGTACGTATACCCGCACAAACAGGCTGCTATGGCCTTAACATTTAATCGTTAAAAGAAGTTGATATGCAATTACCCGATATTACCTCGCACTCTAATGTAGATTTTCAGTCGCCTTTAAAATGGGTCGGTATGGAAAAAATAGCATTGCCTTTGAAGCTTGCACAAACTCATGTTGATGTGCACCTTAATGCCAAAGCCGATGTGTTCGTTAGCCTTGATAGCGATGCTAAAGGCATTCATATGTCGCGTCTTTATTTACTACTTAATCAGCTATTGGCTAAACAAAGCTTAACGACTCAGCGTGTTAACGAGTTTATGGAGGCCGTTTTAGCATCACAAAAAGGCTTAAGTAAAGGCGCAAAACTGGTGCTGCATTTTGATTTACCCGAGCTAAAACCAGCATTACTTAGCGACAACGCTGGTTATAATGCTTACCCTGTTATTTTAACGATTACTAAGCAGCAATCGCTGATTATTAACTTAAAAGTAGATATTACCTACAGCAGCACTTGCCCGTGCTCAGCGGCATTGTCGAGGCAGCTTTTGAGCGAGGCGGTTGATAAACAATTTAACGATGCAGCGATTGATAAAGCATCATTCCTTAACTGGCTTGCAAGTGAACAGGGCTCAATTGCAACCCCTCATAGCCAGCGCTCTTATGCGTATGTCGATGTCACTTTTAGTAGTGAAAAGCTACCTGATATTGGCGGCTTTATCACAGTATGTGAGCAAGCTATAGGCACCCCAGTACAAACCGCCGTGAAGCGTGAAGATGAACAAGCATTTGCTGCTCTTAACGCAAAAAATTTACTGTTTTGCGAAGATGCAGCAAGGCGATTAAAGCAGTGCTTCGAAACAATGGATGTAATTACTGATTATCAGTTTAAAGTTGAGCATCAAGAAAGCTTACATGGCCATAATGCAGTGGTTCATGAGTCTAAATATTAGGCTCATGAAACCTGAGTGGTTTACAAATTTTGACATTAGCGGTCGCAAATTATTGCTATTCACTAGCACCATGATAATTATATGAGCGCTAAAAATGATAAACATAACAAAAAGGATGACTATGCGTTTTAAATTTATTGCTGCTGCAGTAGGTCTTGCTGTAGCAAATGTTGCTGTTGCCGACGAAGGCATGTGGCAACCTCACCAGCTACCGGAACTTGAATCTATATTAAAAGCGAAAGGTTTGAGCATTGATGTACAATCAATTTCAAAACTGACTGAGTTTCCGATGAACGCGGTAATTAGCCTTGGTGGCTGTACAGCTTCGTTTGTTTCTCCAAAAGGTTTAGTGGTAACTAATCATCACTGTGCTTATGGTTCGATTCAATATAACTCAACTACCGACAATAATATTTTAGAAAATGGCTTTTTAGCTAAGTCAACAGGTGAAGAAGTACCTGCTGCGCCGGGGTCTCGTGTTTATGTGACAGAACAAGTAACCGAAGTCACTGATAAAGTTAACCAAGGTACTGACCAGCTAACAGGTAAAGCACGTTTTGATGCTATTGAAGCAAATGAAAAAGCACTTGTTAGTGAATGTGAGCAAGATCCAAGCTATCGCTGTAATGTGTACACTTTCCATGGTGGTCTTGAGTATTACCTCATCAAATCACTAGAAATTAAAGATGTACGTTTAGCCTATGCGCCCGCTATGGGTGTGGGTAAATACGGCGGTGATATCGATAACTGGATGTGGCCGCGCCATACGGGTGATTTCTCGTTCTATCGCGCGTATGTTGGCAAAGATGGCAAGCCTGCTGAATATTCGGAAGACAACGTGCCGTACCAAAGTGATGCGTTTTTAAAAGTAAGTGCTAAAGGCGTACAAGAAGGCGATTTTGTGATGGTTACCGGTTATCCGGGTAGCACAAACCGTTACCGTATATCGCCTGAAGTTGACTACGTGTTTAATACAGCCTACCCATTAGCGCGTAAATATAATTCTAAATATGTTTCGTTAATTGAAGAAAATGCCCCAGAGGGTTCAGAGGCACGTATCGCTTACGAAAGCACGATTGCGGGTTACAACAATTACATTAAAAACTATGGCTCAATGATTGAGAGCTTTAACAAAGGTTCAATGTATAGCCGTAAGCAACAATTCGAAAAAGATCTCACAGCGTGGATCAATCAAGATAGTAAGCGCAAAGCTAAATACGGACATGTACTTGCTGATTTATCAGCGCTAGTTGCACAGTCGCAAAAGCATAACCAGCGCGACCGTATGTTAGGTTACGTACACCGCTCACAAATGATTTCAACTGCTCGACGTTTATATCGTTTAGCGTACGAAAAACAAAAGCCAGATGCTGAGCGCGAAAGCGGTTATCAAGAGCGTGATATGCCACGTATCGAGTCACGTTTAAAAAGCATGAGCCGTCGTTATGATGAAGCTGTTGATAAAGCAATATTGCTGTACTTTATTGAGCAGTATGCGGCATTACCAAAGGACCAACGTGTTGCAGAAGTTGATAAAGCGCTTGGTTTAACAAACGGTTTTGACAAGCAAAAACAACAAGCTTTACTTGATGAAATGTATGCTAAATCTGTTCTTGCTGATGAGAGTAAACGCTTATGGATGGCAGGCCTTGACCTTGCACAGTTAAAACAAAGTAGCGATCCTTTCATTCAGTACGCTCAGGCTATTTTTACTGCCACTAAAGATATAGAAGATGCGAAAAAAGAGCTGGCCGGTAAACAGCAAGCCGCTCGCCCTGCATTAATGGAAGCAATTATCGCTTATAACAAGGCACTTAATAAACCTGTTTATGCTGATGCGAACAGCACCCTACGTGTAACTTACGGCACGGTAGGCGGCTATTCACCGCAAGATGGCTTAGTGGCAACCCCCTTTACAACTTTAGAGGGACTGCTTGCTAAAAACACCGGTGTTGAACCATTCAACTCACCAGAAAAGCAAAATGAGTTAATTAAGCAAAAGCTTTATGGTGATTACACCGGCGGTATGAATACTGTTCCGGTTAACTTTTTATCAAATGTAGATACCACAGGTGGTAACTCAGGCTCACCAACGTTAAACGGTAATGCTGAACTGGTTGGTTTATTATTTGATGGTGTTTACGAAAGCATTATTGGTGATTGGGATTACGATGAAAACTTAAATCGCTCAATTCACGTTGATTCACGATACATGTTATGGGTGATGGATAAAGTTGATAATGCGCAAAATCTACTGAAAGAGATGACTATCGTTAAGTAATCTAAGTTTAACGTTAATTTAAGCATTAAAATGCCAGTCTAACAG
>NZ_JAKEVN010000085.1:0-19369 GCF_022398505.1 Pseudoalteromonas sp. Isolate3
GATTTATTATCAGTATTTATTTGCTTATTTACAGCTCATAACATTACAGCTAAAGCAGTGATGCTTTTGGTTATACATGCGTTTGTCGGCCATGCTTAGCAATTCATCAAATGATTGAGCATCGTCGGGGTATAGTGCAAAACCAACACTCGCTTCAACTTGCAAATCACCAAACTCAGATTTTATAGGCGCTTTAATTGCACATATCAAGCGTGATAGCGCACGGTTTATTTGTGCTTGGCTCTCTATGTCGGTAACAATAACCACAAACTCATCTCCACCAATGCGTGCAACGCAATCGGTCTTGCTAGCTGTATCTTGTAAGCGTTTGGCAACCTCTACCAAAACTTTATCCCCCATAGCATGGCCATGGCTATCGTTAATCGGCTTAAACTTATCAAGATCAAAGTACAAGCAACCTACTTTAGAGCCTGTCTTTTCAACCCGAGCAAATTCTTGTTTGATGAAACGCTCAAGCGCATTTCGGTTCGCTAAACCAGTAAGATGGTCTGTTTGTGCCAGCTGTCGTATTTTTTTCTCTGCCATAACTCGTTTCGTAATATCGAAATTAACGCCAATCATACGGTTGCCGTATATTCTGCCATCAGCATTGATATAGCGGGTTTTGCCAGAAGGCAGAACTATTTGAAACTCTGCGTGGAACTCTTCGCCATTTAAGATCGCGAGTTTTAGCTTGTTGGTCACGTCTTCATATTCATCTGGATGCAGGCTATTTGCCCAAGCTGAATAGTCCCCTTTAAATTCTGATTTTGGGATCTCGAATAAGGTATGCATCCAGTCATCCCAAATCAGTTCGTTAGTATCAAAGTTCCATTCCCATATGCCAATATGTGCGGCATCAGCTGCCATAGACATACGCTGGTGTAAGCTTTCAAGCTCGCTTTTAGCTTGTTTTAATTCAGTCACATCTTCAGATACATCCAGTAAATATTGTGCTTTACCGTTGCTGTCTTTTATTGCGAGTTTACGGGTTTTTAGGTAGTGAGTATTGCCATCGATAGTGATTGGATTTTCATCGATAGTAAGGGTGTCATCTCCTTTTAATACATCGCGATCGGTTTGCACGAAGCTGACTGCTTGTTCATTACTAAAAATATCAAAGTCATTTAAGCCGATTAGTTGATTTTTACTTTTACCAAGTAGTTGCTCACCGGCCTTATTTACATGGCTAAATGTTAAATGCCCAGCTTCTTTCACAAACAACATAATTGGCAAATTATCGAAAATAGTTTGCGTAAAGGCTTCTTGATTTCGAATATCAGAGAGATCTTTTATGGTTGCAACATAAGGTCCGGACTCTTTTTTACCAATTGAACTGATTGCTAAAGTTATAGGAAACCGCTTTTTGTTCGCTCGTTGTCCTTTTAAAAGTCGGCTGGTCCCTTTACCTGCACTTTTTTTGCTAAGCTGTGAGTCTCGTAAAATTTCATCAAGTTCTATAGAATTTTCCGGTATGAGAGTGCGAATATGTTTACCAATTAAGTCGTGTGGTTGGTAACCAAAAATGTGGATAACAGCAGGGTTGGCAAATTCAATTCTCCCTTCATTATTAAAGCTAATAACCGCATCTTTTACCGTACTAAGCACAGCTTTTAATTTTGCCGATAACAAGCTCCTTGCTCTGAGCTCAACAACACCCAGTACAAGCAGGCTTAATGCTGCAAGAATAAAAATAATAAGTTGAGCTAACGTTGAGTAGTCATGGTTCGTAACATAAGTGGTATATTCAGTTTCAAAAACCGACATCGATATCATGCCGATGTAATGCATCCCCGAGATTGCACTGCCCATTATCAAGGCAACGACCAGATTCATTCGTGTTTTATGAACGCCTTTGGCAAGTCGAAAATCATTAATCTTTAGTGCGATACCTGATAAAACAATAGCTACGAGAATAGACAAAGAGAACAGCCAAGGTTCATAGGCCATTTTTGCAGGTATAACCATCGCCATCATACCAACAAAATGCATACAACCGATTCCTGCACCCATTAAAATACTTCTGAAAAATAATCCTTTATCCGTTTGTAAGGCAGGGGATAGTACGATGTAACTGGCAAATACACTTGGTAAAATTGAGACCAAGGTGATGCTAATATTGTATTCAATAGGGATGGGTAAGTTATATGCAAGCATACCAACAAAGTGCATTCCCCAAATCCCTATTCCTAAAAAGCAAGAAGCCATGATGGTCCAGACCTGACTTTCATTTTTTAGATAAGAGTGCTTGATACGGGCAGATAATAAAAAAGAAATATAGGAAGCGAATATGGCTATGAGGATTGAAGCAGAAACGAGTAGTAAATCGTAGTCTGCCGGAATGACCTGTGCACTGTTTAAGTGATCAGTTATAAAGTGAAGCTTGAAGTGCTCTATCACAATTACCTTTCCTCAGTGCAAAATATCGCCAGCTAAAATGTAGTACAAATTAACTTTAGTCCAATACAAATAGGTTAGCCAATTGTCCCGCTAAATTGAGTTGCCCCATGTGGATACTTGATTAAAACACTCGGGTATTAGATAATTGCAACCATTATAGGTTTTGAGGGTTTTGGTATGTCAGATGAGTTGCCAATCAAGTTCAGCGATGCAGCGGCTGTTCGTGTTAAACAGTTAATCGAAGAAGAAGAGAATCCAGATCTTAAACTGCGTGTTTACGTAACGGGCGGTGGTTGCTCAGGATTTCAATATGGTTTTACTTTTGATGAAAAAGCTAACCCTGGCGATTTAGAAATTGTAAAAAATGGTGTGACACTAGTTGTTGATCCCATGAGTATTCAATATCTGGTTGATGGTACTGTTGATTACACTGAAGGGCTTGAAGGTGCACGCTTTTTTGTGAATAACCCGAATGCAACAACTACCTGTGGTTGCGGAGCCAGCTTCAGCGTTTAATTAGGTATTTATGAAAGCCACTTGATGTGGCTTTTTTATTGCTTTAACTTCTCATAAAACCCCGTCTCAGCTAAATATTACGTATTATTAGCAGGATTTTTTGCGTAGCCACGCTTACAGACATAGTTAGAGCAGCAAGGGCTCATTCCTCGTGTGACAAGTAAAGTGTGTGGTGAAACGCAAGAGCGAGATGTGTAAGAAGCCTTTATTGAGCATGCATTTGTGTCTGCGCTGTTCGTGATGGGTATCATATTGTGAAGGCAGTTTAACAGCTTTTATCAGGCGTTTTTGATTTTAAGTGCCATGCTATTTTCAACTGTGGTTTGTTCTTAGTTTAATTGTATTAAAGCAACCTTTTGGTATCGTGATAAATAACAATATAGTATTGATTAATACTCATAATGTTTAACACAACCTAGGTCTAGCAACAAAAGAGGCGATTTAGCGAACCGGTGCCCAGCGTTTGCATCCGGTACTGTTAACTACCTTTTTGTGATTACTGCCGATGGTGAGTGCATTGGCAACGGTTGTTGCCAGTGAGTTAACATTTGTCACAGAGTACTTTCGCCATTTTGTTGATGCTCAGAGATCGTCATTAGTTATTGGTAAATTCGTTACTGTTTAATTAAAAATGAGTGACCCTAGTGTTGGGTCACTTTAATCATCAGTAAAAAGAAGCCTAAAACTAACGCAGATGCGATTAAAATATATACAAATCCTTTCTTGCCTTGCTTAATTGGTACGCCATTTTGTTTTAAAAACAGGTACCAGACCGCACACAGTACAATTGGCAACAAAAATAATATACGAAACATTTCCTAGCCTTTTTCAGTATTTACATACACTTTAAGCATAAATATGCAGAATTTAAAGCGATACTTTCATCTTGTTACGCTTCCAATTGATCAATTTTTTGGTACAGTTAACCAGTTAACTATAGAGCACTTGCTTTTATTTTAGCTACACTTTGACTTGTGTACAAAAACGGTTCATACCTAAAAGGTAGACATTTGTATCATTAATTACTCAAAGTGAAAGTTATTAGTATATAATGTATCCAAGAGTGAGACGGGCAAATTTCGCTCTTAAATTATTAACTTGAATCATCTAGTAGGAGATGTATTTTATGATGGGTAAAACTGTTTCTTCTGAAGAAAACTCGAAATTAACGAAATGGCTTAAAACTAAACGTCACGAAAAAGGTCACACAATGCGTAGCCTTGCTCAGGTTTTAGGTACACCACATTCTTTCATTGGTAAAATTGAAAACCAAGAACGTCGTTTAGATGTTATTGAATTCATGCGTTATTGTGATGCTCTAGAAGTTGACCCATATGAAGGTCTTAACTTGCTAAAAGACGCTTAATTATTCATTACTAAAAGCGAAACGCCGCTTTTAAAGTAATATAAATAGTGCAAGGAAGCACTGTTTAATCCCCTCCCTTGCACTTTTTCAAATTAATCACATTCGTATAAAATATGTTAATTACTTTGATGATAGTTGTTTTCTAACGCATAAAGCTTATGGCGAATTAAGAATAAAAATACGAGTGATGGGATCACCATTAGTGCTGTTAGTACAAAGAACATCGCCCAATTACCTGCTAACCAGTCGTCAATAACCACGCCGCTATAGCTTGAAAGCAAGGTTCTTCCTAAATTACCTAATGAAGCAAGTAACGCATAGTGAGTGGCACTAAAAGCTCTGTCGCAAAGCATAGATATGAATGCCACCATGGCAACCAGAGACCAAGCTTGGGTAAAACCATCAACGATAATAGCAAACGCGTATAGGCTTAGTTTAGGACCAGCAATTGCAATCCAAGCAAAGGCAAGATTTGAGGCTGCCATCGCAATACCACTAATAAATAAGCCTTTAACAATGCCATAGCGTTGATTGAATAAGCTACCTAAAAAGGTAAAGGCGATGGTGAGAACAGCAGTGCCAACTTTAGAGAAGGTTGCAATATCGCTATTTGAAAAGCCCACTTCTTTATAAAACACGATAGACATTCGACCCAAAAAGGCTTCACCGATTTTAAATAAGAAGATAAAGGCCAATAATGCCAATGCTGTTTTTACGCCATTACGGGCGAAGAAGGTTCTAAACGGATCAAAAACGGTTACAGCAAGCCAGGCAACGATTTTAGCAAAGCGAGTTTGTGTACTGCCAGCAAGCTTTTGTTGATATGTTTGTTCAAGCTCAGCTTGAACTGCTTCGCGATTTGATTCTGGCTCTTTTGCCCACAATACGCTGCTCATCAATAGCAACATCACTCCAGACAAGAAAAAATAGACTTGCGGCCAATCAATCGAAGGAATGTCAGCCATATAAAATGGCAGGGCGCCTAATAAGGCATAGCCGCTCCACCATCCTGAAGTGGCCATTGCTGCAGCTGCGGTGGTTTTATGGCTCTCATTTTCGGCCAAAGTATCGATACGAAACGCATCAATAGCAATATCTTGAGTCGCTGAGGCAATCGCAATAACAAAACACAATGCGGCTGCGAACCAGAGGTTGGTTTTGATATCGAGCCCTGCAAGCGAAAAGGTACCAATAAAAATGACCGACTGACAGAGTAAAATCCAGCTGCGTCGCTGGCCTAGCCAATTATATAAAAAAGGTAACTTTATACGGTCAACGAGCGGTGACCATAAAAAGTTAATGCTATACGCACCAAACACGATGCCGAATAAACCAATCATGCTACGGCTCAGGCCTTCATCTTTTAACCAAGCCGACATGACAGAGCCAATCAATACCCAAGGAAAGCCGCTACTAATACCAAAAATAAAAATATTGATTAAACGTTTATCTTTGAAGTACGAGAAATACTCTGAAATAGAAAGGGTTTTTGTCATAGTGTTGCCAGTTTTAAGGGGCTTGCGCCCCTATTTATTATTGATTAGCGTCTAGCACTTTTACGTTTAAGATAACAACCGGTGTTTTTGGTACAAAGCTGTAACCAATTTTTTCGTTGAATGCAGTTTCGACACGCATGATTTTATCTAATGTGTCATAGCCATCCATTACCATACCAAATACAGCAAAACCCCAATCACGGCCTGGGTTAAGGTGATCGTTATCGTCCATGTTGAAGAAAAACTGACGCGTACCTGAGTGTGGTTTTCGGTCTTGGTATGCCATAGCGATACTATACATATCATTTTTTAAACCGTTGCCGCTTTCATTAAAAATAGGGTCGTTTTCGTGCAGACCATCGTAATCTTTATCGTAACCACCGCCTTGAATAACAAAATCACGTTCGTTGTCTTCATCACGCTCAACACGGTGAAATACACTCCCCTGATAACTGCCATCTGCAACGTAAGTTAAAAAATTATTTACTGTAATTGGCGCTCTTGAGCGATCCATTTCGACCACAATACTGCCAAGCGTAGTGACAATTTCAACGCGTGGAAACATGTTGTCTTTTTGAATAAATTTACCCTCAGTCGCTGCGAATGAACTGTGAGCAAACAACAATACAAAACTAAGTAAAAAAATACGCTTCATAGTTAACCTTCTAAGTAGGCGATTAATTCTGGGTCAGATACAATGCGGGTAATTATTTGTTCAGTCAACTTATTAAGCTGACCTTCTATTTTTGCGCGATCATGTCTGAGCGGCCCTTCAAGAGTCGCATTACCTTGGTAAATTTTATTGAAAGTGCTCGCATTTTTGACCACTCGTACCCCAAATTCTATTGTTGCATTGCTGCTATGGGACATCATTTTTTCTGTAACAACCGCTTGTAGCTTGTGAATATCTAATTCAAAACGCGTTGTTGATAAGTTTGAAATGTTTGCACCATTTCGGCTTAAAGCACTGTCTAAAGTGCTTTTTACAGAATCAGTAATTCCTGGGCTTGCAAGAGTTTTAATCTTGTCAGATTCAATTATTTTTAGGGTTACGTTGTCGCCACGTAAGTCAATCACGCTAGTACTAACATTGGCACTAATATTTGAAATTTTCCCGCCTTGATATACTGGGTTAAAAATTAATTGATTAGGCTGGTTGCTACACGCAGTAAGTGCGGCTAACAAACATAAAGGAAGTAATTTTTTCATGAAGTAAGCTCCATTAATTATTTTTTGTAGCACTCAGTACTACAAACTTCTTGTTTGACCCAAGTAACTTACAATTGCCGAACATGCGTTTTAATTTTTCATGGTAGTCAAGGTGACGATTACCAATTATTCTTAATTCACCGCCTTGTTTTAATGTTTGTTTTGCCTGTTTAAACATTTGCCAAGCAATGTGATCCGTGACGGCTTGTGCTTGGTGGAATGGTGGGTTACATAATACAATGTCAGTACTATTCGGCTTAAAATCGGTTAAACAGTCGTTTTGGACAAATTCACACTGCGCTAATTGCTCTGGTAAATTGTGAGTGACGCTTAATTTAGCTGATTCAACGGCCATATACGACTCATCTACGAACGTTATATGGGCGTTAGGGCAACGATTTAAGGTCATCAAGCCAACAACACCGTTACCACAGCCTAAATCAATGATACTGCGTGTTTTGCTTGTTTGCGGTAAATAGTTAAGGAAAAAACGCGCGCCAATATCTAATGAATCTCGTGAAAAAACATTTGCATGGTTTTGTATTTCAAATTCACTACCTTCTAGAGGCCAGTTAACAGGGTAGGGAGCCACTTTATTAAGACCACTGGTTTTACTGATGACTAAACGAGATTTTTTTACCGCTAAACTCGTCGATGTTTCACCAATATACTGGCTAAAGGCTTTGATGGTTGAATTATGGATATCTTTCGTTTTACCAGCAGCAATAACATCGATGTCACTAGGCAAAGCAGCACTAATTGCAGCAAGTTGATGCTGAAGATAGCCTAAATTGCGTGGCACTTTTAAAATCACTAAATCAACCTGATTAGGTAACGCTGCTAATGAGTCCAATTGTGTTAAAGATTCTGTTGATAGCTCATTGGCTTGTAAATTATAACGAGTAGCTTGGTGGGCAATATACGAGTCGTTAACTGAATGAACTGTTAATGTATTTAAAGCACAGGCTAATGCGCCAAAGCTGTCATTGAGTATTAGGATTGAATTTGCATGTGGATAGTGCTCTTGTACATAATTGACAAGGTACTCATCGCCTGAGTCCCACGCTTGAAGACTGCGATTTTTTTGATCTAACGGAAAGCGTTCTAGGGTATAGGTGTTATCACCGAGCTGTGCTTGGGTGGTCATCATGATTTTACGAAAGTATTAATGTATAGGTAAATTCTAACATGCAACAGCCAAACGCCAACCCTAATCATTTGCCTGAGGGGTTTTATTATCAAGCTAATGCATTAAGTGCACAAAAAAGCCTCGAGTTATTTTACTATCTACAGCAGCACCTAAATTGGCAGCAACCAACGATAAAGGTATATGGAAAAAGCCATGTGATCCCGCGTTTGCAATGCTTTATTGCTGATCCGAATGTTAACTATGGCTATTCAGGGTCACAGCTAATTGTTGAACCGTGGCCAGAGGTGCTTGATGCTATGCGTGCGCGTTTATCTAAAGCAATGCATATTCCATTTAATGCATTATTGGTAAATTTATACCGTGATGGGCAAGATTGTATGGGCTGGCATAGTGATGATGAGAAAGAACTTGGTGAGCAACCAACAATCGCTTCTGTATCACTAGGGGCCGAACGGATATTTAAAATAAAACATAAACATAATAATGAACAACATAGTGTTGTGCTGCAAAGTGGTAGTTGTTTAATTATGAATGGATTTAGCCAGCGAGATTACCAACATAGTTTACCAAAGCAGCAAAGACTTAAACACCCTCGAATTAACCTTACCTTTCGTTCAATCGTATAAAATCATTGGCAAAATGAGTCATGCCCTTGATATAGTAGCTAACAATTATTTTGCTATTAAAGGTCTATGACACATGTCAATGCAACAACAAATTGAGGAAAAGCTCGCGGCAGGTATCGAATGTAAACACCTAAATGTTGTCAACGAAAGTCATATGCATAGCCGTGGAACCGAATCGCACTTTAAAGTGGTTGTTGTGAGTGAAGAGTTTGCTGGTAAACGTTTGCTTGCCCGTCATCGTCAAATAAATGAGCTATTAAAAGATGAATTAGCAAACCATATTCATGCATTAGCAATTCACACTTTTACTCCAGAAGAGTTCAGTGAACAACATGGACAGGCACCTGAGTCACCGAAATGCTTAGGTGGCTCAAAGTTCGATTAAATTAGCAGGACAGTCACCTAAAATTAGATGGACAGTCACTGTAACTAGCTTGTTACTTGGGTATTTTAAGCTCGAAAGATTTAAGTGGGTCTGAAAAGTTTTTACTGATCAGACCTGTATTTTAACTATTAGCCTTTAAACTAGCGCTAATTTTTATTGTGATAGATATAGGATGATCAATGGTCATTAAGCCGAAAATTCGTGGATTTATCTGCACTAACGCGCATCCAGTAGGGTGTGCTGAGCACGTACAAGAACAAATTAATTATGTGAAAGCGCAAGGACCACTAAGCAATGCACCTAAAAATGTATTAGTGATTGGTGCGTCTACAGGTTACGGCCTAGCATCACGTATCACAGCTGCATTTGGTGGCGGTGCTAAAACGCTAGGTATTTTCTTTGAAAAAGAAGGTAGCGAACGCAAAACAGGTTCTGCAGGTTGGTACAACACTGCGGCATTCCAAGCAGCTGCTGAAGAAGCCGGTTTATGGTCTAAGAATATCAATGGTGATGCGTTTTCTAACGAAATTAAGCAAAAAGCAATTGATACAATCAAAGCTGATTTAGGTAAAATTGATTTAGTTATCTACAGCCTTGCGTCACCTCGTCGTACTGATCCAAATACAGGTGAAACTTACTCATCAACACTTAAGCCAATCGGCTCTGATATCACAACGAAGAACTTAAATACTTCAAAGCGCGTGATTGATGAAGTAACCGTTGAAGCGGCAAGCCAAGAAGACATCGACAATACAATTAAAGTAATGGGCGGTGAAGATTGGGAAATGTGGATTGACGCGCTTAAAGAAGCAGATGTTCTTGCTGATAATTTTAAAACAACAGCTTACACTTATATCGGTAAAGAGTTAACATGGCCAATTTACGGTCATGCGACAATTGGTAAAGCGAAAGAAGATCTTGACCGTGCAACACAAGCAATCAAAGAGTCTACAAAAGACTTAAATGGCGAAGCGTATGTTTCTTCATTAAATGCGGTTGTGACACAAGCAAGCTCAGCAATTCCAATTATGCCTTTATATATCTCTGCTTTATTCAAAGTAATGAAAGCAGACGGCACATACGAAGGTACCATTGAGCAAATTCATTCGCTATTTACTGAGAACCTTTACGGTGAAACGCCACGTTTTGACGAAGGTGGTCATTTATTCCAAAACTACAAAGAGTTAGAAGATGATGTTCAAGCTCGTGTACAACATGTTTGGGATACAGTAGATACAGATACAATCGACGAATTAACGGATTACGTGGGTTACCACAATGAGTTTTTACGTTTATTCGGTTTTGGTATCGACAGTGTAGATTACGAGCAAGATGTGAATCCTGATGTTGCGATTTCACAACTAATCGATTAATTGCTAAACAAACTGATTTTGAAAAGTCGCTTTTTTAAGCGACTTTTTTGTTTCTGGGTGAAAATAAAACACCATCAATAGCACTTTGGTCTATATTGAATTTTATTCAAATGGTTTTTGTAGTCTAAATAACCGTATCTGTCGTATAAATTTCATATTTGCTCTCGCATAGTCACCCTGATTGATGTTAAAATTCGGGCAATATATGTGAGGAGTTTACTGCGTTGCTTGTTTGGGGTGTTAAACAGGCTATTCTTTGATATTTAGAGTTTAACTTGAGCATATCAAATGGCGACGTGGTTGGTACGATTTTTCAGTTTCTTTCCGTTAATGTAATGCAAGTGCGTATGATCAACATAAAAAAAGGTCTGGATTTACCGATAGAGGGCGCACCTCAGCAAGTTATTCATGATGGTTCTGCCGTCAAACGTGTAGCTGTGCTAGGTGAAGAATATATTGGTATGCGTCCAACCATGCATGTTCGCGTGGATGACCAAGTCAAAAAAGGCCAGGTACTTTTTGAAGACAAAAAGAACCCAGGCGTCTTATTTACTGCACCAGCTTCTGGGGTAGTAAAAGAAATTAATCGTGGTGCTAAACGTGTGCTGCAATCTGTTGTTATTGAAGTTAATGGCAGTGAGCAAATCACCTTTGACTCTTTCAAGGCCGACGAGCTTTCGAGCTTAGACCGTGAAAAAGTTAAAGAAGTACTAGTTCAGTCAGGTCAATGGACAGCACTTCGTGCTCGCCCATTTAGCAGAGTAGCTGCTTTGGATGCAAATCCTAGCTCTATCTTTGTTACGGCTATCGACACTAACCCGCTAGCTGCAGATCCTGCAGTAATCATTGCTGAGAATACTCAAGCATTTGAAGCCGGTTTAGCTGTGGTATCTCGTTTAACTGACGGTAAAGTATTTGTTTGTAAACAAGCTGGTAGCCAAGTGCCTAGTTCATCAATCCCTCAAGTAGAAGTACATGAGTTTGGTGGCAAGCATCCGGCTGGTCTTGTTGGTACACACATTCATAACTTAGACCCAGTTTCTGCAAGCAAGCAGGTTTGGCACTTAGGTTACCAAGACGTAATTGCGTTTGGTAATTTATTCCTAACAGGTGAAATTTTCACAGACCGTGTAGTTTCTCTTGCAGGTCCTCGTGTTAAAAACCCACGCTTAGTGAAAACTCAGTTAGGTGCATCTTTAGATGATTTAGTTGCTGGCGAATTAGAAGACGGTGATAACCGTGTAATTTCTGGTTCTGTATTATCTGGCGCTATTTCTCAAGGTCCACACGCGTTCTTAGGTCGTTACCATGTTCAAGTATCTGTATTACTTGAAGGTCGCGAAAAAGAGCTGTTCGGTTGGATTGCACCAGGTGCTAACAAGTTCTCAGTAACACGTACCTTCTTATCTCACCTTGCTCCTAGCCGTCTATTTAACATGACGACTTCAACAGGTGGTTCGAAGCGTGCCATGGTTCCAATTGGTAGCTATGAGCGTGTTATGCCTTTAGACATCCTACCTACACTATTATTACGTGATCTAATCGCACGTGATCTTGATGGTGCAATTTCGTTAGGTGCGCTAGAGCTTGATGAAGAAGATTTAGCATTATGTACCTTCGTTTGTCCAGGTAAATACGAGTACGGTTCAATCCTACGCGATTGCTTGACTACGATCGAGAAGGAAGGCTAGAGAGATGGGTTTAAAGAAATTTCTAGAAGATATTGAGCCGCATTTTGAACCGGGTGGTAAACACGAAAAATGGTATGCGCTTTACGAAGCAGCTGCGACTATTTTCTACACGCCAGGTTACGTAAATAAAGGCAAAACACACGTTCGTGATAACATCGACCTAAAACGTATGATGATTTTAGTGTGGATGGCGACGTTCCCTGCAATGTTTTTTGGTATGTTCAACATCGGCCATCAGGCTGCAGGTGCTTTAGCGCAAGGTTTTGAACTAGCAAACACATGGCAAGTTGGTCTGTTCCAATTATTCGGTGGTGAATTAACTGCTGACTCTGGTTGGGGCGCGAAAATGTTTTACGGTGCCTGCTTCTTCCTACCTATCTACGCAGTAACGTTTGCTGTAGGTGGTTTCTGGGAAGTACTATTTGCTTCAGTGCGTAAGCACGAAGTAAATGAAGGTTTCTTCGTAACATCTGTACTATTCGCACTAATCCTGCCTGCAACGATTCCTTTATGGCAAGTTGCACTAGGTATTACGTTTGGTGTTGTAATCGCTAAAGAAATCTTTGGTGGTACAGGTCGTAACTTCCTTAACCCTGCTCTTGCCGGTCGTGCGTTCTTATTCTTCGCATACCCAGCGCAAATTTCAGGTGACACAGTATGGACAGCCGTAGATTCATTCTCTGGTGCGACTATGCTAGGTCAAGCAGTTGTTGGTTCACTTGATTACAGCAACATGGAACTATGGTGGAATGCGTTCTACGGTTTCATTCAAGGTTCTGTAGGTGAAACGTCAACACTAGCACTATTAATCGGTGGTTTATTCCTAATTTATGTGCGTATCGCTTCTTGGCGTATCGTTCTAGGTGTATTCCTAGGTATGGTTGCAACGGCATTCTTACTAAATACAGTTGGTTCTGAAACTAACGCAGTATTTGCTATGCCTTGGCACTGGCACTTAGTTCTTGGTGGTTTTGCATTTGGTATGTTCTTCATGGCAACAGACCCAGTATCTGCATCATTCACAGACAAAGGTAAGTTCGCTTACGGTGCGTTAATCGGCTTTATGGTTGTAATGATCCGTGTTGTTAACCCGGCATTCCCAGAAGGTATGATGCTAGCAATCTTATTTGCTAACTTATTTGCACCATTATTCGATCACTTTGTAGTGCAAGCTAATATCAAGCGGAGGTTGGCACGTAATGTCTAGTAATAACGAATCAATCGGCAAAACGCTAACCGTTGTTGTTGCACTTTGTTTAGTGTGTGCAATCATCGTATCGTTTGCTTCAGTTCAGCTTCGTCCTTTACAGCAAGCTAACAAAACACAAGATATTCAACGTAATATCTTAGCGGCTGCAGGCATTGAAGTATCAGGTACTGTGTCAGATACCTTTAACTCAAAAATTGAAGCTCGTGTTGTAGACATGAACACAGGTGAGTTTGTTGAAGGTGCTGATCCTAACTCATTTGACTTCGAGAAAACAAAATTCGACCAAGCTCGTAGCTTTGCGTTGAAAGCAGAAGGAATTAAAGACATCGCTGGTATTCAGCGTATGACAAAAAATTCACCTGTTTATATTTCGAAGAAACCTGATGGTTCTACAGATGCAATCATTCTACCAATCCAAGGTTATGGCCTTTGGGGTGTAATGTACGGCTTCTTAGCGCTTGAAAGCGATGGTGAAACAGTTAAAAACATCAACTTCTTCAAGCACAACGAAACGCCAGGTCTAGGTGGTGAAATCCAAAATCCACAATGGACTGCTAAATGGCAAGGTAAAGAGTTACCAATCAATATCATGAAGAGCGGTGCAAAGAATGAACATCAAATCGATGGTCTTTCTGGTGCAACATTAACTTCAAACGGTGTTGATCACACAGTTGACTTCTGGACTGGCGAGCATGGCTTTGGTCCATTCCTTGCGAAAGTACGTGAAGGAGCGTTGAAATAATGGCTGATACTAAAGAAATGAAGTCGGTCCTATTTGGCCCGGTATTCGCAAATAACCCGATCGCATTACAAGTACTAGGTATTTGTTCTGCGCTAGCGGTAACATCAAGCTTAAAAAATGCACTAATCATGTCAATCGCATTGACACTAGTAACAGCGTTTTCTAGCTTGTTTATTTCGTCAATTCGTAATCACATCCCATCATCTGTACGTATCATCGTGCAAATGACGATCATCGCATCACTTGTAATCGTTGTTGACCAAGTACTGCAAGCGTTCTCTTATGCAACAGCTAAAGAGCTTTCAGTATTCGTTGGTCTAATCATTACAAACTGTATCGTAATGGGTCGTGCTGAAGCATACGCAATGAAGTCACCACCGTTAATGTCTTTCCTAGACGGTATCGGTAACGGTTTAGGCTACTCAGTAGTACTATTAACTGTTGGTTTCATCCGTGAGTTATTCGGTAAAGGTTCACTATTCGGTGTTGATATTATTCCACTTGTACAAAATGGTGGCTGGTATCAACCAATGGGTCTATTGATTTTACCACCGAGTGCATTCTTCATTATTGGTTTATTCATCTGGGTACTTCGTACCTTTAAGAAAGACCAAGTAGAAGCAAAAGCGTAAGGGGCGAGCAGTGGAACATTATATTAGTTTATTTGTAAAAGCGGTTTTCATTGAAAACTTAGCTTTAGCCTTCTTCCTAGGTATGTGTACTTTCCTTGCAGTATCGAAGAAAGTAACAACATCAATCGGCCTAGGTGTGGCAGTTATCGTGGTACTAGGTATCTCAGTACCTGTAAATAACTTGGTTTATCATGCTGTTCTTGCACCAGGTGCATTAGAGTGGCTTGGCTACCCAGAGGCAGACCTTAGCTTCTTACGTTTCTTGACTTTCATCGGTGTTATTGCAGCACTTGTACAAATTCTTGAAATGGCATTAGATAAGTTCTTCCCTGCACTTTATAACGCGTTAGGTATCTTCCTACCATTGATCACAGTTAACTGTGCGATCTTCGGTGCGGTATCTTTCATGGTTGAGCGTAACTATAACTTCGGCGAGTCTGTTGTTTATGGTATCGGTTCAGGTGTGGGCTGGGCACTAGCAATTACTTTACTTGCTGGTATCCGTGAAAAAATGAAGTACTCAGACGTTCCTGATGGCTTACGTGGTTTAGGTATTACTTTCATCACTGTTGGTCTGATGGGTCTTGGCTTTATGTCATTCTCTGGTATTTCACTTTAATAGGTAGCGAGGATAAATCATGAATGAGATTTTCTTAGGCGTTGGTGTTTTCATCGCTATCGTTGTTATTTTAGTTTTAGTTATCATTGGTGCTAAATCTAAATTAGTAGCAAGCGGCGATATCATCATCGGAATTAATGGCGACCCAGAAAAAGCTATTAAAACATCTGCAGGTAGCAAGCTATTAGGTGCGCTAGCTGATTCAGGTATCTTCGTTTCATCTGCATGTGGTGGCGGTGGCTCTTGTGGTCAGTGTCGTGTTCACATCAAAGAAGGTGGCGGCGATATCCTACCAACAGAACTTGATCACATCTCTAAAGGTGAAGCTCGTGAAGGCTGCCGTTTAGCGTGTCAGGTAAATGTTAAGAACGACATGGAAATTGAGCTTGAAGAGTCAATTTTCGGTGTTAAAAAGTGGGACTGTACAGTTATCTCTAACGATAACAAAGCAACTTTCATCAAGGAGCTTAAGTTACAAATTCCTGATGGCGAGTCAGTACCGTTCCGTGCTGGTGGTTATATTCAAATTGAAGCGCCAGCACACCACGTTAAATACGCTGACTTCGATATTCCAGAAGAGTATCGTGGCGACTGGAACCACTTCGGTTTCTTCGATCTGGAGTCTAAAGTAGACGACGAAACAATTCGTGCATACTCAATGGCTAACTACCCAGAAGAAGAAGGCATCATCATGCTTAACGTGCGTATCGCTACGCCGCCGCCAAGAGACCTAAGCCTTCCATGTGGTAAAATGTCTTCGTACATTTGGTCACTAAAAGAAGGTGATAAAGTGACTATTTCTGGCCCATTCGGTGAGTTCTTCGCGAAAGACACTGATGCAGAAATGGTATTCGTAGGTGGTGGTGCAGGTATGGCACCAATGCGTTCACATATCTTTGACCAACTTAAGCGTTTACAATCTAAGCGTAAGATGAGCTTCTGGTATGGTGCGCGTTCTAAGCGTGAAATGTTCTACGTAGAAGATTTCGACGGCTTAGCTGCAGAAAACGATAACTTTGTATGGCACACAGCACTGTCTGATCCACAACCAGAAGATAACTGGGAAGGTTACACAGGCTTCATCCATAACGTACTTTATGAAAACTACTTGAAAGATCATGAAGCGCCTGAAGATTGTGAGTTCTACATGTGTGGTCCTCCAATGATGAACGCGGCTGTTATCAACATGCTTAAAGATCTTGGTGTAGAAGACGAAAACATCTTATTAGATGACTTCGGTGGCTAACACCATACACAAAACAATAAGTTTTGGTTAGAATACAGGCCTCGTAGCACACAGTGTTACGAGGCTTTTTTATTTCTATACCTAATCGTTTGGTATCTAAAAGGTGAATGCTATGAATAGAGTGTTTTATCGCCAAGGCTTGATGGCCTTTTTTCTATTAACTATGACTTTACTCATGGCTGGCTGCAGCCAAGCAGATAAGGCAGAAGAGCTTTATTTTGAAGGTAAGACAATGGGCACCACATATCACATTAAGGTGTTTGCAGAGTCTTCAAAGGTTGCAGGTGTTGATTTACATCCTGAAATTAAGCATGTGCTTAAAGACGTGAATCAGTCAATGTCGACATACATTCCAGATTCAGAAATTAATCAGTTTAACAATTTACCTGCGGGGCAGGTGATGCCAATTAGCGCTGATTTCAGAAACGTAGTAGCTGAATCAATCCGCCTTGGTGAATCAACGAAAACCTTAGATGTCACTATGGGACCACTTATTGATTTATGGGGCTTTGGCCCAGATAAAAAGCCGACTAAACGCCCAAGCGATGAAGCTTTGGCAGCAATGGTTGCAAAGATAGGAGTTGATAAGCTTAAACTTACTGATGCGGGTTTAATGAAAACAATTGATGGTTTAGAACTCTCGTTTTCTGCAACCGCAAAAGGCTATGGTATCGATAGAGTCGCACAAGTGATAGAAAGTCATGGCTTGAAAAATTATATGGTAGAAATTGGTGGCGAGTTGCGTGTATCGGGTATTAAGCCAGACAACATCACTTGGAAAATCGCTATTGAGCAGCCTGATGCTGAGCCTGGCGTTCGTAAAGTGCATAAAGTGATTGAGCCTGGTACCAATGGTATTGCAACATCAGGTGATTACCGCATTTTTTACGAAATGGATGGTGTTACGTATAGTCATCTAATTGACCCAGAAACAGGTATGCCTAGTCGCCATGATTTGGTATCTGTTACAGTTTTGCACCCATCAGCGATGACTGCTGATGGCTTAGCGACAGCGCTTACTGTGATGGGCATGGAACGTGCGCAGCAATACGCTGAGCAGCATGATCTTCCAGTTTATTTAATTGGTAAGTCAGACAATGGCTTAGTAACTTATTCAAGCCCTGCTTTCAAACCTTATTTGTAGCAGGGCAAGAAGCAGTGCATACCCAAGCCACCTCAATATGCAGAATTCAGCGTTTCACAGGTGCTTAATATCAAGGCGTTACTTTGCAACAATGGTAGTCCCTTTTAAGAAGTAACAACGATGAGAGTAAGCGCCTGTGAAGCGCCCAAAGGGTTGGTTTAAAAGCGATTTATACTGCGTTATTGATTTTAACAATAGAACCACTATTGCTTGCAATCAATACCTTGCCTAAATCGCTTTTAATTCCAACTGAAACTCGCACCTTGAGGTGGTTTGGGTATATAATACACGCAGCCTAATAAATTAGGCTCGATTTAATTGCTGACGATAGGGGCAAAGCAATGTCACTTTTTCTTCTTACATTTGGTCTACTTATTTTAATTGTGGCAGCGATGGCTGTCGGCATGATTGTGCAAAAGAAATCAATGGCCAGTAGTTGCGGTGGCTTAGGCGCTGTTGGTATAGACAAAGCCTGCGACTGTGACGACCCATGTGACAAGCGTAAAAAGCGCATGGCAAAAGAACAAGCCTGGAAAGAGAATCAAATTCTCTAATCAGAAAAAAGCGCCCAAAGGCGCTTTTTTAATACCTACCTTTATGTAGACAGTCACTGTAATTTCTTATCACAATCTTGCGGCAGAATATATCTTGTCTAAACTTTAGTTACAGCCCATGCATTTTAAATTATCAGTTCAAGGAGTGGACGATGGCTTTAGCAAGGAAGCGGCAAATCTGTTTGTCGAATACTAAATACTATCACTGTGTATCCCGATGCGTTAGACGCGCCTACCTTTGCGGAGAAGACACTCTCACAGGTAAATCATATGAACATCGCCGAGGGTGGGTTGAAGATCGTCTGCTTGTTCTTGCGAAGGTATTTTGTATTGATGTGTGTGCTTATGCCGTGATGAGTAATCATACTCATATTGTGCTTTATGTAGATGATAAAAAAGCAAATAGATTAAGCGATAAGGCCGTTCTTCTACGCTGGAAGAAGCTCAGTAAAATGACGCCTTTAGGTCAAAACTTCCTCCGTGGTGAGCACTTGAGTGGCGTTCAACAGGCCTTTTTAAATAAAGAGGTTGTAGAATACAGAGCGCGCCTTTCTAGTATTAGTTGGTTCATGCGAATGCTTAATGAGTATATTGCCAGGCGTGCAAATAAAGAAGACGAATGTACCGGGCATTTTTGGGAAGGGCGCTTCAAGAGCCAAGCACTACTTGATGAATCTGCTCTTTTAGCGTGCATGGCCTATGTTGATTTAAACCCTGTTCGTGCAGAGGTTGCGAGGACCCCAGAGCAATCTAACTATACAAGTTTTAAAAAGCGAAGCCAAAGTGCGAAGAATTCAAAACAACCTAAGCTACTAGCTCGTTTTGTTGGTGGTATGAACAAGAATAAATCAAAGGGAATACCTTTTGAGTTAAAGTCATACCTGTTACTTGTAGAGCAGACAGGGCGTTGTATTAGCACGGATAAACGCGGATATATAGATCATCATTTACCTCCTATCCTTGAGAGGCTTAATCTCGAGCCAGCAAATTGGCTTACATTAACAACACAG
>NZ_JAKEVN010000086.1:0-19278 GCF_022398505.1 Pseudoalteromonas sp. Isolate3
GTACTAGAGTTTTAAGAATAAAACAAAACCTAATATAAGTAAATTATACTTTGTGAACGTCGCCTGCTGTGTGAAAATAACCTAATGCGATTATATAAAGTTATTCATAGAGCCCCGTTCCGAGTGGCTAAAATTACCAAAAAGCGTCAGACCCTACGTTTTAAGCGTGCTATGGTAGCACTTAAAATCGCACTTGCCCAAGAAAAGCAAGAAACAAAAGAGATGCTTCATATCTATAGACGATACACCCAAGGGCAAGCTACTAAAGAAGAATTGCATACTGCTAATGAGCAATTCTTAGATATTTTGAAAGGACTTGGCTTAGGGGTATTTGCTGTATTGCCCTTTGCACCTATTACGATTCCTTTGGTTGTAAAACTGGGTCAATGGGTTGGTGTTGATGTGCTACCTAGCTCATTCAATATCAATAAGTCGATTAAAGAGCTTGATCAACAAGTAGAAAAAGAAGAAAAAGAGAACCAAAACAAAGACTGATTAGGTTTTGATTATCTAATTTTGCCTATACCTTTTGTACCAAGATATTGGTATGCTTAAATACCTTTTCTTTATATCGAGTCGTTTAATGAGTTCATTAATTCGCCATTCTTCTACGGGAATTCCCCTGTCATTTATCGCTAAAGCTGACCTATCAACCTGGTTAACCGAGCAGCCGCAAGCCTTACAAAATTGGCTAACAAATTGTGATTTCAAAAACAAAGGCATGGCCTTAATTGCTGATAGCGAATCGGGTTCACTTGAGCATGTGTATTGCTTAGTTAATGATTTGCAGGACTTTTGGTTGGCAGGTGACTTATCAACTAAACTGCCTGCAGGCTGTTATCAAATTCAAGGTGATGACAAATTTGTAGAACAAGTAGCGCTGGGTTTTGTGTTAGGTGGTTACGAGTTTAGTGAATATAAAGAAAAACCATCGCCACGTGCCACACTAGCTATTAAAGATGAAAGCTTAGTTAAGCGTTTATCGCAGCATGCAAGTGCAATTAATTTAGTGCGTGATTTAGTTAATACGCCTGCTGCAGATATGATGCCGCAACACCTATCACAAGTGATGGCTGATTTAGCCGACACCTTTGATGGAGAGTTTAGCGAGTGGGTTGGTGATGAGCTATTAGAACAAAATTACCCAACGATCCATATGGTTGGTCGTGCCTCTGAGAATAAACCTCGCTTACTTGATTTAACTTGGGGCGCAAAAGATGCTCCACAAATTACCTTAGTTGGTAAGGGGGTTTGCTTTGATTCTGGCGGTTTAGATCTCAAACCAAGCTCAGGTATGCGTAATATGAAAAAAGACATGGGCGGTGCCGCGCATGTTATTGGTCTTGCGCAGTTAATTATGGCTGCTAACTTACCAATTCGCTTACGTGTACTGGTACCTGCTGTTGAAAATGCGGTTTCTCGAAATGCATTTAGACCTGGTGATGTGATCAAAACTCGTAAAGGGTTCACAGTAGAAATTGATAACACTGACGCTGAAGGTCGTTTAGTGCTGTGTGATGCACTTGCTGAAGCACAAAACGATAACCCCGATCTTATCGTTGACTTTGCAACCCTTACCGGTGCTTGTCGTGTAGCCCTAGGTACTGAATTACCAGGCTTTTTCGCAAATAACCGTGAAGTGGCTAACAAATTGATGGATGCAGGTGAAAGCTGCCATGATCCTGTTTGGCAACTGCCGTTATTTGATCAATACAAGCCATTATTAAAAAGTGATGTAGCTGATATTGCTAACTGTGCGTCGACTCCATTTGGTGGTGCGATCACTGCAGCGCTTTATTTAAAAGAGTTCATTGAGCCAAGCACCCCTTGGGTCCACTTTGATGTAATGGCTTGGAACTTACGTGCATTACCAGGTCGTCCTACTGGTGGTGAGGCACTGGGTATTCGCGCTGTATTTAACTATCTACAAGACCGTTTCCAATAAATTAGAGCTGATATAACTCTAATGGTAAATCATCGGGATCAGCAAAAAACGTAAATTGCTTCCCGGTGATTTCATCCACTCTTATTTCTTCAACCTTGATACCTTTTTCTTCTAAATAGAGTTTAGATTTTGTAATATCAGCAACATTAAACGCTAAATGGCGAAGTCCTTGTGCTTCTGGGTAACTTGGTCTTTTAGGGGCTGCGGGAAACGAAAATAGCTCCAGTTGACTGCCATCTGGTAGTGCTAGATCTAGTTTATAAGAGTCACGTTCAGCGCGGTATAGTTCGTTAATTACCGGAAGTTTTAATATTTCACTATAAAAGTGCTTCGACCTCTCGTAGTTGCTACAGATGATTGCAGCGTGGTGTATACCTAATAGTTCCATGGTCGATTCCTTTTATGCTCATAAAAAAACGCGGACTAAGCCGCGCTTTTCTATTAATGAGTGCAGCTTTTTATTCTGCCGCTTTACATGCCGCAACAGCCGGTGCAACAAGTTCAAGACCTGTTTTATCACACTCAGGTAGAGCTGCATCAGACACTGCAATTGGTGTCACCCGATCGCCCCATTTAATGTAACTTGCAGCCCACGTTAAGCCTGCACCAAATGCTGCTGACATAATATTTGAGTTTGGCTTGATTAGGCCTTTCTCAACAGCTTCACAAATTGCAATCGCAATTGTAGCAGCAGAAGTATTACCATAGTCGGCAATGTTCACCATTACTTTTTCGTCAGCTACTTTCAAGCGTTGTTGAATGGCTTGAATAATACGTAAATTAGCTTGGTGAGGAACTAATACATCAATATCATCAAGATCTAACTGTGCTTGGTTTAGCACGTCATCACAGGCTTCACTCATACCTTTAACTGCACGTTTGAAGATTTCACGTCCTTCGAATAATAAATTAGACGGACCAATTGGTTCGTATTTATTTAAGTCGCTACCAAAGTTTTCGATATGCAAAATATCACGATCTTCACTGTCACAACCTGTTTTCGTTGCGAGTAAACCTGATGGTGTATCTGAGGCTTCTAATACAACTGCACCCGCACCATCACCAAATAATACAGCACTGTCGCGACGAGCCCAGTTGATGTACCAAGTCATGCGTTCAGCTGCAATAACTACGGCTTTTTTGATCATACCTGAACGAATTTGTGCTGTAGCAGCTTGTAATGCATATAAAAAGCCTGAACATGCAGCATTAGTGTCCATTGCTGCTGCGCCTACCGCACCAATGTTTTTTTGCACTAAAGACGCCGTATTTGCCACCATAGTTGATGGTGTACAAGTCGCAAGAATCACAAGGTCAATGTCTTTACCTTCAACACCTGCACATGCAAGCGCGTGTTTTGCTGCGACAGTTGCTAAATCGGCAGTAGAAACATGGCTGACACGGCGAGATTTGATGCCTGTACGTGTTGTTATCCATTCATCATTGGTATCAACAATATTGCTAATTTCATCATTGCTGATGCTTGCTGGTGGTATACATTTACCCCAGCCAGTAATTTGGGCATAAGACATAATGTGTTCTCTTTATGTGGTCAGACTTGTTAAATTTTTCCGAAGTTATATCAAAAATCACTTGTTAACACTAGTTCATTGCTGCGCTACGTCGTAAATAATGGCATTTACTCAGCATTTAAGTTAAACCTAGTATAAAAAAGAGGCGATTATGAAAAAAATAAACCTAAAAATAAGCACATTATCGGTACTGACTTTATTATCTGCGTTTACGGTTCATGCTCAAACCACCATAATCCATGCTGGGAAAATGCTAGTTGGCACTGATCAAGATGTCAAAGAGCAGCAAACACTGGTTATTGAAGATAGTAAAATTGCAGCAATCAAAGCTGGTTTTCTAACAAAACAACAGTTAAAGCTCAGTGACGCAGACGTTATTGATTTAAAAAATCAGATGGTATTGCCGGGTCTGATTGATATGCACGTTCATGTTACCTTTGAGCGAGATGCAAAACGTAACCCACACCAATGGGCAACTGAATACGAAGCAGATTATGCACTGCGTTCTTTAAAGTACTTAAAACGCACGGTAGAAGCGGGTTTTACCTCTGTGCGCGACCTTGGCAGCAGTTATCAAGTTATCTTTCCATTAAAGCGAGCGGTTGAACGTGGCGATATTGTTGGTCCGCGCATTTTTGCTGCAGGCGATATGATCACACCGACCGGTGGCCACGGTGACATGCATGGTTATCGCCGTGATATTACCAAGGCAACAGAAGGGGGTGGTTTGGGTGTCTGTGATGGTGCTGACGACTGTACTCGTGCAGTGCGCGATGTAATAAAAAGTGGTGCTGATGTGATTAAAATTACTGCGACAGGTGGTGTTTTAAGTAATACAGCTGCAGGGGTTAATCAGCAATTTACTGATGAAGAGCTCAGTGCCATTGTCAACACCGCCCATCATTTAGGTCGTAAAGTCACCGCTCATGCTCATGGTACGGAAGGTATAAAAGCTGCACTTAGAGCGGGTGTCGACTCAATCGAACATGGCTCTTTTTTAGATAAAGACACAGTTAAATTATTTAAAAAGCAAGACGCGTATTTAGTCCCTACTTTGTTAGCTGGTGCAACAGTAAAAGAAGAAGTGCTAAACAACCCGAATATGCCAAAAGCCATTGCTGATAAAGTAGAAATCGTAGCGCCAAAAATGGAAGCGTCTTTTAAATTAGCTTTAAAAAACAAAGTTAAAATAGCCTTTGGTACAGACTCAGGGGTATCTAAGCATGGTGATAATGCCAAAGAATTTGAGTTATTAGTAAAATATGGCATGACACCAAAGCAGGCAATTAAATCAGCCACCGTTGAAGCTGCTAAACTATTAGGTCAAAGTGATAGCCTTGGTGACTTGAGTGTTGGTAAACAAGCAGATATTATCAGCGTTAATATGAATGTACTTGATAACATTAGCGAACTTAGTCAGGTTCAGTTTGTTATGAAGGACGGTAAAGTGCTCAAACAGTAAGGGTTACTATGGGCGGTAAAATTAAAGAGACGTTATTTAATCATTTGATTGATGCAGAGCGACAGTTGCTTGAGCCAGAAGTGCGGCAATCTACTGAAGCGCTTGATGCATTACTTGATGATGATTTTATTGAAATAGCCGCCGATGGCACGTCTTTTAATAAGTTCCAAGTATTAACCCGTCTGCCAACTGAGGTGGTGCCGCAATTTTACAATCAACATTTTAAAGGTCGTATGCTCAGTGAGAATATTGCACAACTAAGCTATCAAGCGGCCTTTAGACGCTCTGCCCGCTCTGAATTTAACTATTCAGTTCGCATGTCACTGTGGCGTTTTAATGGTAAACAATGGCAAATGGTGTTTCATCAGGGAACGCCTTGTGCTGTTTTTACAATTTCAATGGACGATGATTAAGCCTTAAAGAGTCCGCTATGCAAACCGATCCGGCGATTAGTCGCCTACTAATTTTGAGAAGCGCCGCAATAGCTGTGCAGTTTGTTGCTGTGATTGCAGTGTATTTTCTATTTGAATACCAAATACCTTTACTGCCGTTACTTGCTGTTATTTGTGTTGAAGCAATTTTTCAGCTGTTAAGTATATTAGCTTATCGAAAAGTAACAAAAGCTAAACCTGCTGCTGTGTTGATGCAATTAACTGCTGATTTGCTGTTTTTAACTATTTTACTCTCGTTAAGCGGCGGGGCAACCAATGCGTTTGTTTCATTATTGCTGTTGCCAATAATGATAGCTGCAGTGTCTGTTAATGCCAAAGGACTTGCTTATACCGCTGTGTTGGCAATCGCAGCTTACAGTTTTTTACTGATACGAATGCCTGAGCACACCATGCATCAAATGCAAATGACACACCATTTTATTGGTATGTGGATTAACTTTGTTATTAGTGCAATTGTAATCGCGTTTGTAATTGGCACATTAAATAGTACCTTAAGAGCTAGAGAAGCCACCATTGCACGTACCCGTGAACAGCAGCTGAGGCATGAGCAGTTATTAACTCTCGATGGCGCTGCAGCACAAGTGACACACCAACTAGCGACACCAATCGCAAACTTACAGCTTTTATTTGAAGAGTTGCAAGAGCAACAAGCTGATGATCCTATTGTCCAAGAAATGGCTAAACCATTAGCACAATGTAAAGAACAGCTTGAGTACTTTAGAGCACTATCAAATGCATTAAGAACCGGTCAAACACAGCAGGTGATCAGCGCGGATACATTACAAAATACCATTCAAGATGCTATGACCCTGCATTTTCCAGAGCAAAGCATACATTGGCAAAATGATGCACCAGAATGCTCTATTTTAAGTGACGCCATGCTGTTACCAGCTATTTTGAATTTACTACAAAATGCTGTTTCAGCGAATAATCAGAGCCAACAAAACATCATAGAAGCTGATTGGCAAATAGATAATCAACAACTTTCTTTATCATTGCGTGATTTCGGTCAAGGCTTTAGCGAGCAACAAATGGCATCATTAGGTGGTCAGCTAATGCCAAGTAGCGGCGGAATGGGGATGGCAGTCATGTTATCTAATGCGACTTTAGAGCGCTTAAATGGCTCATTAACACTGTGCAATCACCCGCAGCAAGGTGCAATTGCAATGGTTAGTTTAAAAATTGTATGAAACTTTTAATTATTGAAGACGATGTAAATCTTGCCACCACACTTGCAAGGCGCTTTACAAAGCAAGGCTTTACATGTGAACTGGCTCATAACAGTGAACAAGCATTACAAAAATTAGCCACTTTTGAAGCAAGTCACTTTTTAGTGGACTTGAAACTTGGCGATGATAATGGCCTCGCATTAATTAAACCAATTAGAGCTCAATTTCCAACAGCGCGCATTGTATTGCTCACAGGTTTTGCCAGTATCGCCAGTGCGGTTGAAGCAATACGTTTAGGAGCTAATGATTACTTACCAAAACCTGTTGATTTTAATGCATTAATAAGAACCATTTTAGGTAATACAGAGACGAGTCAATCACTGGATGACACAAAGCCAAACCAGATTATGTCACCAGAGCGACTTGAGTGGGAGCATATTCAGCATGTATTGCATAGCAATAATGGCAATATCTCCGAGACAGCACGCCAACTCAATATGCATCGAAGAACTTTACAACGTAAATTACAGAAAAAACCCGTACAACAATAAAATGATTGTTTAATAAACTGAAACAATGATTAAATTAATGCTAAAGTATTAATTTAATGCAAATAGGTACAAAACTCGACCTCTTTGATTTGCTGCATTGCTGATCGTTAACTAAAGTCAAAATAACCCTGTTAGTTGTATGAGTCTGGCGTATGCATTTTTCAGAACTTAATTTCTTCGCGATATTTTTTGCTGCCCTTGCATCTTTCCTATTGGGCGCTGTGTGGTATTCTCCTTGGCTTTTTAAACGAATTTGGATGGAGAGCTGTGGCTTAACTGAACTTGACCTACAGAGCATTAACCCGTTTATGGTGTTTGGTGGCAGCTTTGTTTTATGTTGTTTAATTGCTTTTAGTTTATCGTTATTTATTGGTGCAAATGTCAATGTAGGGGTGGCTGTTGGCACTGGCTTTATTATTGGTTTATGTTGGGTCAGCTGTGCTTTGGGAATTGGTTATATCTTTGAACAGCGACCATTAAAGTTGTTTTTAGTTAATGCAAGTTATTCAATATTACAGTTTTCTGTTATTGGCTTAGTTTTGGGGCTCTGGCCTTAACATGTTAAAGTATGCTTTTAGTTTAGTAATGTAGTTGTAATGGCAAAACCAAACAAAAAAGGCCCGACTAAAACTGTCGATATTTTTTGCTCACAATGTAAAAGCCAATTGTTTAAATACCGCAAAGGTGGAAAAGGGGCGTTGGTTAAATGTTTTGTCGAACGTATTAGCCAAGACTTTACCAACGAAACCGGTATTTGTCCTGACTGCCAACGTCAATTCGCCCGCCAGACCATGATCCGTGGCACACCTGCTCTAAAAATCATTGGTGGTAAGGTGACGCATAAGTAGCAATTAAAATACGGACATTTATCCTCGTTTATTCCTCATGCTCTGATACTATTAGCCGGTTTGCTGTTTCAATGAATGAAAACAACCCTCCCCATGGATTGGGCCAGTTGTATGGGTATAAACACATGAACAAAATGGACTCACGCACGTGATAGCACTTTTATTTGATATTATTGGCATGACAGGCACATTCTTAGTGGTTGGTGCTTTCTTTTTATTGCAACTGAATAAAGCATCGCCAACCGGCCTTGTGTATAACATGATGAACTTAACCGGTGCAATTCTGTTACTGATTAGTCTTTGTTATAACTTTAACCTTGCTAGTTTTGTTATCGAAATTTTCTGGATAGCGGCGTCACTTATTGGTTTATATAAGTACATCAAAGCAAAGCGCACTGGTAATGTTGAAACAGCATAATTAAGTTTGGTGCACCAAAACAGATTTTCTTAAAACCCATTTACAGTTGAAAATGGGTTTTTTTGTATCTACTTCCGAGAACTCTTCAACTAAAGCTATAAAAACATTGCAAGCTTGCCAATCTTTTGTATTAATAGTGTAAACAATGTGTTGCTGTTGCAGCATAGACTATTAGTACAGGTAAGTCGCAACGTGAAGTTTTTAAGATGTTCAGCACTTTTTTCAATTGCAGTTGCCTCAACCATTCCATTGGTTGCAAACGCGACTGAAGAGCAAGACTTATTCTCTTTAAGTTTTGAAGACTTGCTTGACGTTCAAGTTGATATTGCTAGCAAAACCAACGAAACCTTGTCCTCTGTTCCCTCAACCATGAGTGTATTTAGTCGTAAACAAATTCAAGCACTTGGTGTTGATAACGCCTATGAAGTAATGAACTTTGTGCCTGGTATGCAATCAACCCGGGGGGATTGGGTCGGTGCAGTGCCTAAAGATCATGCTCGGGGTGTTTATCTAGATAGTGGCAATGTACTGGTGATGATCAATGGTGAACGAGTCAATGAATCATCATTCGGTAAAGCCTCTGTTTACATGCCTTATATTCCCATTGAAGTCATCGAAAAAATTGAGTTTATTCGCGGCCCTGGCTCGGCGCTGTATGGCAGTAATGCGTTTTTAGGGGTCATGAATATTGTTACCTCTAAAGAGCGAAATACTATGCAACTTGTGGTTGGTAATAATGGTCGCTATGGCGCAACAGGGCAGTTTAATAGCTCCTTTAGTGATGATACATCACTCTTTGCGAGTTTTTCTTATGATCAAAAAGACGGCGAAAGCTATCCGCAAGGAGTAAAAGATCCTCTTGAAGCGATATATCTAGAAGCGGGTGTTGATTATAAAAAGCTTAAATTACGAGCTCGTTACAACGAAACATCCCTTGATGAGTTTTTAAACCTTGCTGGCTATTCAACGCAGAACCAACATAGCAGTGATAACACCTTTGTTGGCATTAAATATAACTGGGTTAACAACGATAAGCTAAAGCTAGATTCTAGTTACTCATACACAAAGCATAATATCTCTAGCGCTGGTCTAATCGCTGAATTTGACGATATACCTGACTTTTTCCTCGGTCCAGAATGGCAAACAACCGATAGTAAATTTGAAACGGAATTGAGTTATCAATTTGATAATCAATGGCAGCTTGCCGCAGGTGTTGAATATGCAGAGGCTAAGCAAGTAAAAGCAGGGGTACGTACCAATTACTATGATGATGAGTCTATGTTAGTCATTATTGACCCCGCTTATTATCAGCAAGGTATCGTGACTGTGATGGACTTTCCTGAATTTGCGCCACTTAAATATACTTTCGAAACATATAGTGCGTATGGGCAGTTAAAAATACCTTATTCAGAGGCACTTACTTTATTTATAGGGGCACGCTATGACGATGTGAAAGACATCGACAGTAAACTTTCGCCTCGTCTTGCGGGTGTTTATGTTATAAACCCAGAGCATACCGTTAAAGTGCAATATGGCGAATCGTTTAGAACCCCGGTTACTAATGAGCTTTTTTCAAATGATGATGTCACCGTAGGTAACCCATCACTTCGCTCTGAATCAGTAAAAACCACTGAGCTTGTTTGGCATTATCAAACTTCAGAGTTACAAGCTAATGCCGTATTTTTTTATAATGAACTCAATGACTTTATAAACATTGAGCCAACGCAATCTAATGATGCCTTATTTACTTTTGCAAACTCATTTAATACTCAAAACAGTGGTATCGAGCTTGATGGCACTTGGCAATCAAGTAAAGAGTTCTCTGTAACGGGCACTTACACGCAATACTTTGAAGATCCAATTAATGCGAGCTTTAAGCGTTTCGCAAGCTTAGTTAGCAGCTACAACTTATCTGACAGCTGGCAAGTAAGTTTAAACTTATTATGGCGTGATAAAGTTGAGGTAAGTTCAGTAACTGGTGCTCACTTCAAACAGTCTGCCTATAGCTTATTAGGTGGCAGTTTAAAATGGCAAGTAAACGCAAAGAGCCAGTTAACGTTAAAAGCAGAAAATCTGTTAGGCAAGAAATATAACGTGTTTGACCCACGTATGGACAATGGCGCTGTCGCTGGTACAACAGAAGAATTATCGTTACACTACCAGTTTAATTTCTAGTTGCGCTGCTCACAAAGGTTTGAATGTCGTCATTAAGTAAAAAGTTAGTTATTGCAGGTGCAATGCTTTTATTGTTGCTTGTGTTAGTTTTTTACGTTGGGCGAGCCCATGATTATCAGCAGGCAGAGCAACAAAGCCGTGTTCAAGCGACTCAGTTAAGTCATTACTTCTCCAGTGAATTAGCCCGATTTAAAACAATTCCTACCTTAGTGAGTGCTAATGATTTAGTTAAATCCTTTGTGATTAAGCAAGGTATAGGCAAACAAGCCGTTAATTATTATTTAGAAGATATTCAACGTGCCAGCGGTGCATCAGATGTCTATTTAATGGATTTATCAGGTTCGGTCGTGGCAAGTAGTAACTGGCAAGTTGATTACACCTTTTTGGGAAGTAATTTTGCTTTTCGGCCTTATTTTTATTTAGCCAAGCAAGGTGGGAAAGTTGCCTATTTTGCTTTAGGCATGCGCTCAAGTGAGCGCGGTATTTATTTTTCAGAGCCTGTTATAGATAAAGGGAAAGTCATTGCCGTTGTAACATTAAAGGTTAATGCTAAAAAGTTTGAGCAAGACCGCCAACTACTTAATGCATCAGATAGCACCCATTTTTATATCACTTTAGAAGACAGTGTAATTGTGATGTCAGATGTTGCTGACTGGCGTTTAAAATCTCTTAAGCCCCTCAATGATGCACAAATGGCTGCTTTAATTAAGTCACGCCGATACTTGTCTCATAAACCGAGCTTACTTGCCCATAATCACAAGCCTTTAAGTAAACAAACCGCGCAGCAAAACATTCAGCTTGATGGCAAACAAGCGCGCTTTATTAGTGCCATCGAAACAATAGACATTATAAACGCTAAAGCCAGTGTGTTGGTGGATGTGACAAATGTGGAGCTTGCACAAATTCCAAGGCTTCTTTGGTTTAGTGTGTTTTATGCCATTGCTGTGGTGCTTATTCATATGGCAATGGTACGATTTGCTGGTTATAAAAAACTACTTTTTTCAAGGCATAGTCTTGAGCAAGAAGTGATTGAACGAACCCAAGCGCTCGAAAAAGCTCAAAAAGCACTGATCCAAACAGCTAAATTGGCCACGATAGGCCAATTAAGTGCAGGCATTAACCATGAAATAAACCAACCTTTGAGTGCCATGAATACCTACTTAGTAAGTACAAAAAGGTTACTTATGAAAGGCAATATTGAACAAGCTGGCGAAAATTTAGTGCTAGTACAGTCGTTAATAGAGCGTGTTCATAAAATTGTTGCTCAGTTAAAGCATTTTAGTAAACCGGCGCAAACTCAATTGAGGCAGCAAAGCTTAGCGAGTATGTTAAAGAATGCTTTAATGATTGCCAGCGCTCAACTTAAGCAAGATGATATCGAGGTAAAAGCCAGTGATATTGACGCAAACATAACCGTGTGGGTCGACAGCGTGAAGTTTGAACAAGTCTTGGTAAACGTAATCACCAATGCCAGCCAAGCGATGAGTGAATCAGAAAAGCGCGAATTGAGTTTTGAACTTGAACTATTTGACGACCGTGTGAAGCTATCGATTCTTGATACGGGTCCAGGCATTGATCAACATGCATTAGGTAATATTTTTGAGCCTTTTTATAGTACTAAAACCAGTAATGGTTTAGGGCTTGGTTTATCTATTTCACGACAAATTATAGACTCATTTAATGGTCGACTATCGGCTCACAACCGTCCTGAAGGCGGGGCACAATTTATAATAACCTTACAAACTAATAAGGAACAATCATGAGTGTAGTTGCAACTACCTGTAATCAGGTAATTGTTATTGATGACGAAGCGGTGATCCGCGATTCATTAAAGCAACTGCTTGAAATTGAGGGTTATCAAGTTCAGTGTTTTAGCGAACCTACAGCTGCACTTTCAAAACTGGGTCGTCGTTTTGAGGGAATTGTGCTTAGCGACATAAATATGCCAAAAATGGATGGTTTGGAGTTTTTAGAGCAAGTAAAAGCGTTTGATAGTGAACTGCCGGTTATATTTCTTACCGGTTTTGCTGATGTATCTGTTGCGGTTAAAGCTATGCAGTTAGGGGCTTATGATTTATTTGAAAAGCCGCTTACTGAGCAATTGTTAGATTGTATTGCGCGTGCTTCAGAAAAACGGGCTTTAGTGATGGAAAACCGCGCCTTGAAAATTGCGGTAGAAAAAACTTCTGCACCCGGTGTGCGTATTTTAGGTGAAACAGAGCAAATGCAACAAATGATGCATTTACTTAATGCTGTAATTGATACTCCCGCCGATGTGCTTATAGAAGGTGAAACAGGTACAGGTAAAGAGTTAGTTGCTCGTTACTTGCACGATCAAAGTAACAGATCAGCGGCTAATTTCGTAGCGATAAACTGTGGTGCAATTCCTGAGCAATTAATTGAAAGTGAGTTATTTGGGGCGGCAAGTGGGGCTTACACCGGTGCAACGCAATCTCGCCAAGGTAAATTTGAATTTGCTAAAGGAGGTACCGTTTTTTTAGATGAAATAGAGTCAACGCCTGCAAGTTTACAAGTCAAGTTACTTAGGGTGCTTGAAGAGAGAAAAGTCACGCCTGTAGGCGACAACCACGCCATTGATTTAGATGTACGCATTGTTGCTGCTACAAAAGTTGATTTGATGACCTTGGTAGAAGCAGGTGAGTTTAGAGCCGATCTTTATTATCGATTAAACTTAGTTAAAGTGAGTATTCCTGCATTACGCGATAGAAAAGCCGATATTCCATTACTTTTTAAACACTTTAGCTCAATTGCTGCAACACGCTTTCATAAGCCACCTGCACCACTTAGTAGTGAAGCAAAACAGCGACTACTTGCTTATGATTGGCCAGGTAATGTGCGAGAACTTAGAAATCAGGCCGAACGTGCAGTATTGCTAGGCTCTGATTTAGCATTTGCTTCATACAACGACGCAAACAATGAAAACGAACTAGCTCAGGACCTAAGCCTAGCTGAGAAAATCAGCTTTTATGAGCAATCACTGATTGAAGAAGCGTTAGAGCGTAACAACGGTAGCATTAAAGACACTATGGTCACTTTGCAAATTGCTCGTAAAACCCTTTACGACAAGATGACTAAATACGGTATTAATCGGGAAATGTTTAAAGACTAACCAGTACATCTACAGTTAATTAAAGATAATGGGTGGAACAGGTGACAACACAATCTTAAAAATGTGTGGAGATCCACCCATAAAACTCAGCCTCCACTAAGCCAATGAAGTTAATGTTTTGTTATTTATAGTTTTTTTATAAATTAACTAAGTTGGCAACCTACTTGCCTTAACAGTTAGGAACAACAATTTGAACCTAATAAGGGGCGCATAATGACAACAATATTCACTCATAACAAAACACGCGTAGCAGCGGCTGTGATTTTAGCGAGCACAGCGGGCTCAGCAATGGCAGCAGATTACGCTGTATATGGTAAAGCAGAAGTTCAAATAGCAAACACAGATACTGGCGTTATGCGCTATGCAGATGAAGGCACTCAAATTGAAGCACCTTTTTCTCGTATTGGTATTAAAGGTAGTCATAAACTAACTGAATCGCTAAAAGCGGTATTCAAATACGAAGTGCAAGTAAAAGGCTTCGAGCATGACGATACCAGTGAACCATTTTCTGCTCGTAATACCTACTTAGGTCTAGCAGGTGATTTTGGTGAAGTCGTTGTGGGTCGTAACGATACTCGTTTTAAATACTCAGAAGGTAAAGTTGACGGTTTTAACGAAACGCAAGCTGATATTGCCCAGTTGATCCCTGGTCAAGACCGTATTGGTGATACAATTACCTATAGCTCAAAAACCTATGGTGGCGCATCGCTTGCGCTAACTTATGCACCAAAAGATGACAGTAGCAACGATGAAGATGGTTTTGCTGCAACCGTTATTTATGGTGACCGTGCATTAAAATCAAAAGATTACTATTTAGCTATCAGCCATGTTGATGCACTTAACAAGTTGACTGCAAGCCGTGTGGTTGCAGCATGGAAACATGAAAACCTACAACTTGCGGGCTTATTCCAACGCAGTGAATCAACAGATGGAAGTAAAGAAGGTAATGGCTATGCACTCAGTGCAAGCTATGCTATCGATAAATGGGTATCTAAGCTTCAGTACGTTAAAGATGACTCAAAAATTCGCCATGCTGAAGAAGGTAAACAATGGACAGCAGGTGTTGATTATGTTTTTGATAAACAAACCACAGCCTACTTATTCTATACTGATTTAGATTTAGAACTTGAATCAGACAACAGCGTTGCAATTGGCCTTAAATACAAGTTCTAAGGAATAGGTATGTCACTAGTAAATCAAACAAAAGATGGCTCTCAGCCACGTCCATTAATGAGCACAGTCATGTTACTGCTTGGCCCATTAGTAATGCTATTAACTTGCTTAATTGATCCACCAGCGGGAATGAGTGTGTCTGCACTTCGCACTGCGGGCCTTGCTTTTTGGATGGCTTCTTGGTGGGTAAGCGAAGTTGTGCCAATTCCTGCTACTTCATTATTGCCACTGGTTATATCACCTCTTGCTGGCATTGCTGCAATCAAAGGGGTCGCGTCGCCTTATGCACACCCTTTGATCTTTTTATTCTTGGGCGGTTTTTTAATCTCAATTGCGATGGAGCGTTGGGGTTTACATAAACGTATTGCGCTTAATACTATGCTTCGAGCAGGGACTAAGCCAAGCCTACAAATTTTAGCCATGATGTTAGTAACGGCATTTTTATCAATGTGGATGTCAAATACAGCTACCGCTGTGATGATGTTACCGATTGCTATGTCGATTACTATGTTGGTGAAGCAATCTAACCCTGATAATGACCAGTTTGGTAAATCAATGTTACTGTCGATTGCTTATGGTGCGAGTATCGGTGGTATTGCAACGTTAATTGGTACGCCGCCAAATGCGTTAATGGCTGCGTATTTATCAGATAGCTACAAAATCGAAATAGGTTTTGCACAGTGGATGAAAGTAGGTGTACCACTTGCAACAGTTATGCTGATTTTATGCTGGGTTTGGTTAACTAAGTTTGCTTACAAAGTAGATACACAATGTGCAAAAGCAGCAAGTAAAGATACGAAATCGTTATTCTTATCGCAGTTACAAGAGCTTGGTAAAATGCAGCGCGCTGAAAAAGGCGTAGCAGCAGTCTTTGTCTTAGCAGCTGTTTGTTGGATCTTTAGACCAGTACTTGCCGATCTGTCGGGTTTAAAAATCTCTGACACTGGTATTGCGATTGCTGCGGCACTATTGTTATTTGTCTTACCAGCAAACAAAGGTGATGGTGAGCGTATTCTTGACTGGGAAAGCGCTGCTAAGGTGCCATGGGGTGTGTTATTACTATTCGGCGGTGGTTTAACACTTGCTGCGCAAATTAAATCATCAGGTCTAGCTGAATACATTGCGCACATGATAGAGGGTGCAAGTGCTATACCTTTGGTACTAAGTGTTCTAGCAGTTGCTACTTTAATTACGTTCTTAACTGAGATCACGAGTAATACAGCAACAGCCGCAGGCTTCCTTCCACTTTTAGGCCCGGTTGCTGAATCTGTATTTGGTACACCTCTTGTGTGGGTCATTCCTGCGGCAATCGCGTGTAGTTGTGCGTTTATGATGCCAGTTGCAACACCGCCAAATGCGATTGTATTTGGCTCAGGACAAATTCAAATGCGCGATATGATCCGATCTGGTTTTGCACTAAACATTATTGCTATTGCGATGATCACTTTAGTAACTATGACCATTGCAGCAGTTGTGTTTGGCTTTTAGATAAGTTTAAAAGTTTTCAACCTAATCCAACCATCAACAGCGCTCACTATGAGCGCTGTTTTTACATTTATAAAGTTGCTCAGATAATTATAGCTGGTTATAGTGGCTAAAATCGTTTATCAAGAGATGACCTTTTGACTGATATATACGCACAATTACACAGCAAATTTTTAAAACTTAATGACGCCTTTTTGGCTGAGCCTTATTTAGCGCTTGATAAGCGTATTAAGCTTTTAAAAACCATCAAAACTCGCCTCATTGAAAATGAACAGGCCTTAGTTGCAGCAACCAGTAAAGACTTTGGTTATCGTACTGAGTTTGATACGGTGTTAGGCGATCTGCTGCCAACTGTGAAATCGATTAGTGATACAATAAAACGTTTACCTAAATGGGCCCGTAACGAATCGCGCAGCGTCGGTATTAGTTTGTGGCCTTCATCAGCGCATATTCATTACCAACCTAAGGGTGTAGTAGGCGTTATCGCACCTTGGAACTACCCAATTCAATTGGCTTTAGTGCCAGTTATAAGCGCAATAGCGGCTGGTAACAGAGTGATGTTAAAGCTAAGCGAATTTACGCCGCATACCAATAATGTTATCAAACAGCTGATGGCAGATACAGTTGCAGAGCACTGCATCATTGTTGAAGGTGAAGCCGATACCGCAGCATGCTTTTGTGACCTACCGTTTGCCCACTTACTTTTTACAGGCTCGACATCAGTAGGGCGCAAAGTAATGCAAGCTGCCAGTAAAAACCTAACCCCTGTGACTCTTGAGTTAGGTGGCAAGTCACCGGTAGTGATTTTAGAAGATGTGAATATTAAAGAAGCTGCAAAAACACTATTATTTGGTAAATTAAACAACGCGGGGCAAATATGTGTCGCGCCAGATTATGTGTTTGTGCCTAAAAAGCTTGAACATCAGTTAGTCTTACAGTTGAGTGAGCTTTATAAGAAGTATTATAAACAAGGTGTTGAAGGTAAAAACCTAACTTCAATCGTCTCTGATGCGCAGTACCAACGTTTAAGCGCAACACTGCTTGATGCAAAAGACAAAGGTGCACAAGTGTTTGAGCCTATTGAAGGGCACCAAGTTGATGAACTTAAACATCGCATGGGGTTACATATTTTAACGCAAGTTAATGATGATATGCGTGTAATGCAAGATGAGATCTTTGGCCCTTTACTACCTATTAAAAGTTATGAATCAGAGCAACAAGTGATTGACACCATCAATGGTGACTCCTCACCACTTGCATTATATATATTGGGCCATGACAAAGAGAAAATTAGTAAGCTAAGTTCATCAATCAGAAGCGGTACATTAGCGATTAACGATGTACTTATGCAGGTTACAGCAGATCAGTTACCGTTTGGTGGCATTGGTGAATCAGGAATGGGGCACTATCATGGTGTTGAGGGATTTAAAACCTTTAGCCACGCAAGAAATACCCTAGTATCAGGAAAGTTTAATCCACGCACAAGCCTATTGTTAAAACAAAATAAGCTGTTAATTAAACTGTTAAAATGGATGTACTTGCGCCGTTAAGCGCAAGTACATTACTTGTTTACAAACGTCCGTCAGGGGCGTAAAGGCCTGCCTGTATTTTTGCATAAATTGCGTCTGCTTTTTCTTTAGCAGCTTCAATTTCTGCTGGCATCATATTGCGCTCATCTAGTTTACGACTATGACTTGCATTCATATTGCCATTGTACTCAGCAATTGTATTCCAAATGTATGATTTCTCAAGGTTCTTGGGTACTCCTAAACCTTCGTAGTACATCAAGGCCATATTAAACTGAGCAAGAGTAAAGTTATTCGCTGCAGCTTTTTGGTACCAGCTAAGCGCGGTGCGATAATCTTGAATAACACCTTCGCCATTAGCGTACATAACGCCTAAATTATATTGAGCTGCAGGGTGATTCTTTTTTGATGCCATTTCAAAAAGTGAAATCGCTTTTTCTTTATCAAGTTTAACACCTTTACCTTCTTGATAAAGCACACCCAATGCAAACATTGAATCAGCATGTACTTTCTTTACAGCCTTTTCATACAACTCTGCCGCTTTTCGATAGTCTCGTTGCACACCAAAACCACCTTCGTACATTTTAGCAAGCTCATAGATTGCAGGGGCATAACCTCTATCAGCAAGGTAATTAAATTCATGAAGTGCTTCTTCAAAACGACCTTCATTAGCCGCTAATTGGGCATCTTCAAGACTGGCATTTGCAAAAGGTGAGAGGATTAACGTACTAGCGAACAGTAGTGATTTAAAATTAGGCTTGATCATAGTCTGCCTCCAAATGTGTTATGTATCAATAATAGGCAATCAGCTATTGATAAAATGCATTGCCAAACAGTCACTGAGCAAAACATCTCTTATAGTTTAGACCCAACAGCTGTAAATGCCTAATTTATAGACAGCGGCAAGCGTTGTAATTAACAAGTAGGCTTAAGATACAGATTTTACAGAAAAATTAAAGAAATAAAAAAAGCCCATGATGGGCTTTTTAGTGTCATATCTACCGTCACCGATATGAGCAATGTAGCAAGTAAAGTGTAACGTTTTATGTCGCTGCTTGGGTCGAGGAAACAGATGACAATCAAGAGTTACGTCTTGAACTAACTTGGTAAAACAACATCAAAGCCTTTAACAGCAAGATGTTGCCGTGAGAATACTTTAGCGAGCCAAGTTGTTGATAACGATTATTACTTAGGTTTGTTTTTTCGTCAATACCTAAATGATAATTAATTTCATTTATATGCTATTGCTGAATATTTGTTCTCAATGTTAACTTTACTATGTTTTAGAAACAAGATTTAAAAAAAGACAATGAAAAAGCTATCAAAGTATCTAATAATTTTCAGTTTATTGTTTTCAGTCGCGGGGTGCTCTCCTAGCTTCACTTACAATAACTTAGGCTGGTTATCAGGGT